>JAVBRH010000169.1:0-19914 GCA_031548225.1 Apibacter sp. | reverse complement strand
TTTCAGTTTCCACACTTCCACTTGGCTGATATACAATCTATTGAGTTTAAATAAGTGTGGAAAGTGTTGGAAACGCTAAACCATTTCCAACAGCTTCCAACATAATCCACATACTTTCCAACATTCATTTATTATTTATTTTATTGATTCTTACTATTTTATTTTATGTTGGATATGTTGGAAAGTAAAAAGGGCTTTCCTATCGTTTTTATATATCTATGATCAAAAAAAATCAAAACGGCAATTCCTCGTCCTTATCTTCTTTCGTATTTTCTTTTTCAGGGGTTGCAGGGGAAGGAAATAAAGTTCCTTCGTTTTTCTGCCATTCTACCGCATAGAGTAATTCTTCTTTTATGTCCAGCTCATTGATATTTATAACCAAGGCAGATGTATTGGGAGCCAGGGCATGTCCGGCCATACGTTCTGAACTTTTAGATTCTATATAAGACCTGTCCTCCTTTAATTTCTGAAGCATTACGGTCTTTGCCGGAATCATTTCGGAATACCTCTGATACCATTCGGTCTGGATCCGGATGTACACATTCGTAAAGTTGAAAAACAGCTTTTCTCCTTCTACTTTCAAATCCCGGCCATAGCGAATCTGTGTCTGCACATTTCCCCGCATCACGGCAATAAACACATCCCACCATTTGGTAATGACGCTGGAAGATTCCAGTTTTCGCCGCTGCTGGGTAACTGTTTCGTCAAAATGAGCCACCATTTCCTGAAAGGTAAAGGGGAAAATAATCGCGTCCTTCAGGATTTCATACATAGCTCCGATAACCGCCAGATTAGTAACTACCCGGTCTTTCAATCCTTCCATGGCTTCCCTCTTGCTGAGCATGGAGCTGTACATCCGGAATTTCTCGGAGAAATGTTTTTCCACATGGGCCCGATGCCAGATAATATTCTGCATAAAAGTGGAAACCCCGCCTTTCGTCATATCTTCCAGGGCATGGAAATTTTCCTTGTCGGCATCTGAAAAGGTATCTTTGTTCATTTCCTCCCAGAGTACCCTCGTGATGATGGCATCGTCATTCGGATATTCATTCCCCGTAAGTATCGTAGAAGAAAGAATGGGAATAGTGTCTGTCGATACATTGCTGTCGATCGTTCCCCGCTTATATCCCTGCCTGTCCCAGAGTCCTTTCAGCATTCCGTTCAGGGATTTATCCCCATTTTTATACTCCGATAAATGGGAGATCATATTTCCGAACTGGGCAAATTCCCGTATCTGGGCTTTTCCGGTACTTAGCTGATTTTCGAGGGAAATTGCGGTCTGGGGAGTGCCGAAAAAAGACTTCAGGCAATAGGTCAGCTGATCCTTTCCGGAAGAAGGCGGCCCATAGAGCAGCAGAATCGGAAAGGCATTCACCTGATTTACGACTATATCCTGAAAGGCGGAAGCAAAGGCAAAGAGTATTCCGGTAATGGCATGGCCACGATGTACTTTTACCAGCTGGGCGAGATAGGTCTCCATGGAGACAGCAGCTCCTTCTAAAACCACTTTTTTCTGCGACTGATATCTCATAAGATTATTGGCATAAATCTCATTGGCCGAGGGAACGTAATAGGTCGTACTTCCAAATTTGAAAATCCCGTTCTTATCAATCGCAATGTTTTTTTCTCCAGGAACTGTAACGGTATTATTCCAACAGAAGAAGCCTTCCGGATTCCAGCCCAGCACATCGATCATCCTTCCCGTCCCCATGCTGTCATACAGGTAATCCGTCAGTTTATCCAGTTCCTTTATATCCCCCTTCCACTTGAAATTTCCCTGCCTTACGAGCAGTTTTTTAAACTCCAGGGGAGAAGCCATGCTGTCTGCCGGAGCGTCGAATATCCGCTCTTCACCCAGGGTATTTTTTACCTTCAGAAGTTTTTTAGGGAATTTATCATCATTCATATGCTGAATGATCTCTATGCTGAAATTAGAGACGGATTTGAACATATAGGGCTGATCAAAGGAAGTCTGCATATAAATCTGGTCATTGGACATAAACATCTGATACCGCTCAATCATCGGGAGCAGTTCCTTTAACGGAGTGGTCACTCCTTTGGGAAGCTGATAGGCATCTTCTTCGGAATTGGATTTTACGATCGAGAGGCTTTCCTCCGTCCTGATAATGTTGTTAATTGCGGATTTTGATAATTTAGACTCTGAAACCAGCCAGCCAGTATAGATTTCCCGGAGGGAGTAATCCTTGATATTGATAATAATACGCGATAATTCCTTTACTCCAGTCGCCCGGTCGAGCTCGTCTCCCTTCAGGTAATGCATCATCAGGAATTTAAAACCATTGCTGATGTAGGGTTGCAGGGAAGGCTCTAATCCTTTTGTTTCAATTTCCTGCTTATTTTGCCGGACATAATCGTCCGGATCCATATTCTCCGGAAGGCAGCAAATGTCCACGCTCATTCCATGCTCTATGAATATGGGAACATATTTGAGAATGGATCTCTGTCCGGCTTCGTCTCCATCCATGCATAAAGTCACTTTCTGACACATCCGCTTGATCTCCTGGATCTGCTGCAAGGTAATGGCCGTACCGCAGGGAGCCACCGTATTGGGCAAGCTGTGATTATGCCAGGCAATGACATCGTTATATCCTTCGACTATCCAGGCCTTTCCACTCTTCACAATGGCGGATTTGGCTTTGTTCAGCCCAAACAGTATTTTATTTTTGTGATAGATGTCATTCTCGGAAGGATTCATCCATTTGGCCGTACCTTTTACGTCGGACAGATCCCGGGATGCAAAGCCGACAATAAAGTCGTTCGCATCATAAATAGGATAGATCAGCCGATTCCAAAGTTTGTCGTTGTTCTTGTCGTTAATTAAGCCCAGGCGTTTCCCGGCATCTACATTCCCGCCCTCACTGAAAAGGGAATACATGAAGTTATCTCCGGGAGCATATCCTATCTGCCATTCGATAACCGTTTCATCGTTATACGCTCTTTTTTTAATTTCCTTCCAGGCGGGATGGTCTTTCGGCAACCCCTGAAGCTGCTCCCGGAATTTTTTATTCAGGGCTGTCAGATACGGCCGCAAAGATTCTACTTTCTTTCTCTGCTCTCTTTTCCGTTCGGCTATTTCCGGCTTCTCATACTTCACTTCCTTTCCGACAATTCGGGACAGATATTCAATAGCTTCAGGATAGGAAAGATGTTCCTTCTCCATCAGGAAAGTAATCACATTTCCGGATTTTCCGGAACTGTAATCGGTAAACCTTTGCGTCTGCGGCTTAACACAACAACTGGCCGTCTTTTCGGCATTGAATGGGGATTTACAGAAGTAATAAGCTCCTTTCTTTTTCAGATCTTCATACTTCCCGATAATCTCTATAATATTAACAGAGCTAAGCAGATCGTCTATAAATTCTTTGTTGATGTAAGCCATGTTATAATTTTCTGTTTAAATTTTTTAAATTGAACATCAAGGCGATTTGTAGTTACAGCTTTACACCCCGGCTATAACGCCAGCAGGGTATTTCTACTATCATTTTATTTTTCGTCTTTATCTAATTCTAAAATATACTCTACGTTACGCCGCTGTTTGCGCAGGTGATTCAATCCGGATTCTGAATTGTATGTACTTCTGCTATTAGGCAAACTTTGCCTTGCTTTATCAGCATTCAACCAGGTATCATATCTTTTATTCAGGATACGGATATTAGCGTTAAGTTTATCCCTCTGATAAATAAAACTTTTCTGGGTAGAGTTTTCTACTACGCTCTTTAAGTTTTCTAAGCGCTCTAATTCTCTCCGAATTTGACGGGGAGTCATTTCCAAATCAGCATCAGTCTTTAATGTGGTAATCCTTTTTTCAATAAGTCGGATTACTTTCACATTCCAATTATTATCATCTGTTTTCATTTATTCTGGTTTTTAGGTAAACTCTAAATATTCGTTCTCTTTCACAATGGTAGTGGTAAAGGGAAATTTATCTTTTTCCACTCTTTCTATCATTTGTCTTAACACTACGGAACCAGTAAATACTACATGACGGGTTCCAGCTTTTTCAATCTGTAAAGTCAGTAATTGAGTTCCGGGCTTAGCTTTGGATTGCTCAATTTTATAATCAATAACCGTAATGGGAACATTCAGGATTTTATCAATCTTTATTTTATCCCCGGTAAAGTGATTGATTTCGGGTTTTATTTTAAAGTCTTTAAATTGGTACATCTTTTAATAGCTTTTTTAGTAAGTGTTTAGAGTTGCAATGTTTTGCCCAACCTTTGTACGAAGCTATGGAAGCCGGATTCGGATTCTTTTTAAGCATCCGGGCAAAATTTTGTTTAATTCGTTTTCTCAAAAGTGTGTGGGTATGGTAAAATTTATATCCTAAAAAATCTATTCCCCTAGCTTGTATTGGAAATACCTGATAATTGGGTTTTACCGTTAGTTTCAGATTCTCGTTTAAATACTGTTTAATTTCAAATAAAATGCGGTGTAAATCGTTTTTATTGCTTCCCAGTATAACCAGATCATCGGCATACCGAAAATAATGTTTTACCTTTTTTTCTTCTTTCAGCCAGTGGTCGAAATAGGTAAGATAAAAATTGGCTAAGTATTGGCTTAAATAATTCCCTATTGGAAGCCCCGGAGCACTGTCAATTATTTCAGATAACAACCAAAGTAAATCGTTATCTTTAAATTTCCTGCATAACAGGTTTTTTAAGATGTCATGATTTACAGAAGGATAGAATTTGACAATATCCAGCTTTAGACAATAAGCAGTTTCTTTTTGATTCTTTAATGCTTTTTTTAGTTTAGATGCACAGGCGTGAATACCTCTTTGTTTGATACAACTATAAGTGTCCGACGTGAAAACAGATACAAAAACAGGCTCCAAAATGTTCATTATTGCGTGATGAGTTATCCTGTCCGGGAAATAAGGAAGTCGGTAAACTTCCCGTTCTTTCGGTTCATACACTTTAAAAATGTCATATTTTGAAGTAGAATAGGTTTTATTTATTAGCATTTCATGTAAAAGTTGGAGATTGGCCTCTTTATTTTTATTGTGAAGTAATACTCCATACTGTTTGCTTTTACCTTTCTTGGCTTTTTCATCTGCCTGGAGTAAATTTTCCATGCTGTAAATGGTTGGGTATATTTTACCTTTTCTTTTCATTGCCTTTGCTTTTTTCCGGTCGCCTTCCCGGGAAGTACCAGCGACCTTGTTTGTGTGTTATCTTTTGCCATGCGGGCAGGGTCTGTGATGTATATACTTTTTTACATAGGTGGGAGCTGACGTTCGAATTCGTGTTCCAGTTATCGTAGTCGTTGTACGAAAAGCTGCCTGACGCTGAATGACAACTCATACATCACACCGCCCCGATTCATTTATTTTATTACAAAATAATCTTCATACAAATCCTTGAATTGAGTTCCGGCATACTCGGCCAGCTCTCTGCTTTTGAAGCAAAGGCGGGAGCCGACGTTCGAAGTCGTGCCCCAGATAACGCAGACGTCGTACGAAAAGCCGCCCGACGCCGATTTTCTCATATCAAACCAAGGATAATATTTGTATTCGTCACTATCACTCCAGTTGGGATATTTATTTTCATTCAACGCCTGAGTAATGATGATCAATTTTGCATGGGCTATCAATGCCGTTTGATGGATTTCAGGAAAAACGGAAAAGTCAGGTAAAACAGTCTCCGGATTAAGATTAAGAGCCTTACAGGCATCTTCAAAAGTTTTAATTTTTTCGGTAATTTTTGACATAGCGGTATTTTTTATAGGGTTAGAAAATCTTTATAGATGTCGGTAAAGGTCTTACCTGCATATTCGGCTAATTCTTTGCTTTTGAAGCAAAGGCGGGAGCCGACGCTCGAATGCGCGTTCCAGCCATCGTAGTCGTCGTACGAAAAGCCGCCCGACGCCGAACTTCTCATATCAAAAACAGGATAATATTTAACCTGGCTGCTATCGTTCCAGTCAGGTAACCAGCCTTCGTTTAGGGTAGAAACTACGAGCTTTAGTCTCTTATAGGCTTTTTCGTCCTTGGATAATCCTTCCAGGCTTTTTTCAAATTCTTTTTTAAATCCGGGAAGAATACCTACTTCCTTCAGCACATCGTCAAAGGATTTGATACGTTCTCTAATGTCTTTGGGCACAGGGACTAATTTAACTTCGCCGGTGTTTTGGTCGAAGGAATCTATCTTGAAACCTTCGGGGATGGGGATGGTAATGTTTTTTGTATTCATTATTTTAGGTTTATGATTATTGATTCTGTGATTCTTGAAATTGCTTTTTAAATTCATCAGGACCTAAAGAGCCGATTGCATCTGCCAGACCTTTATACCCTAAACTAATGGCGAACTCGTTTTTTTTGTCATAACCATCTTTATAATCTAAATTCTTAGCATTTTCATTGCCGATCATCAATGCTGCTATGTTGGTATTTTTAGAATGTTTAGCTACTTCCAGTACCAATTTTGCATTATTTATTATAGCATTGCTTACGTTTACTACTGCCTGGGCTTTTTTAGCATCCATAGCTCCGGATTCCAGTCCATCTAAAGTTTTAAATAACTTATCGTTCAAGTCTAAAATATTGCTCATAATGTTCTAATTTTTCGGGTTATTTTATTTTTTAATTTGATTACTTTTTGTAATTCTTCAGGATATTTATGTATGGTATTTCTTTTTAAGAGCTCGGCATTACTAATACACTCCAGATTTTCAATAGTACAGTTCATGGAATTGCCATCTTTGAAAACAATGTTATGTCCTTCAGGAAGTTTTGTGTTGTTTGCCTGCTCCCAAATCCAGATATGTTTATAAATCAGTTTAGATTCTCCTGGTAGGCGGATCATAAAGTAAGGCCTGTTTTTTCGTTTATCTAACCTGATTACTTCTTGATAATCAGAAAATTTATTGGGAGGAACAGTTCCTTTTTTAAAAGTAGTTTTCCGGGATATTTCCTGTGCTTCCTTAGACATATACTCAGTCCATTTTTTTCCTTTATTTACAGGCTCTTGACCTTTTCGGAACATTCCGACAGCTTTTCTTTGCTGTCTTATTTCTTCAGGAATACTTAGACCTAAATTTTCCAACTTTCTCATAATGCAGCCATAATCGGTATTGATTTCTTTAGCTATTTTTTTTATAGGCTTTTTTAAATAGTCCCGGATAATAATTTCCTCCTGCTCTGGAGTGAGCTTAGATCTTCCTTTTAATTTTTCTGTCCGGAATTTTACAACAAGTTCTTTAGGTATTTTTATCCCGTGAAGTTTGAATACTCTTTTCACTACTCTATCTGAAACACTAAATTTTTCACTCATGCTTTTGATAGATTCTTTGTAGGCATTTTCCACAAAATATTTTTCCATTTCGGGAGTAAGTACTTTTTTCATCTTAGTTGTTAAATAATTTAGTAGTGTCCGACAGCTCCCTGGTAATGTCTCTAAGAGGAGTTTTCATGATGATATAGAGTTCACATATCCGCTCTTTGGTAAATGTCCGGAAACGATTATCAGAACATATTTCATTGGCTTCATAGATTTCTGAAAGAGAGAAATCTAATTTTTGAAGGGAATTATTCAATAATGCCCATTCAATCATATTCAATATATTTACAGCTGTTTCTAAGCTCATTTGTTTCAGGTTTAAAAGGGCTTACGGAAAGCCCTTTGAATTAAGTAAAGAACATTTTATATTAAATTTAAAAGCATACTTATTTGGGTAATTTCCTGTTTGGTCGAAACCTGAAAAACTTCATAGAGCCTCTTTTTCATAGCATGGAAAGTGCCTAAAGGAATATTCAATTCCTGGGCAATTACTTCATTCTTCATGTTAGTAGAAAGCAGCTGTACCAGCTCTATTTCTTCCCACTCCAGTATATGTCCATTGTATTGAAACTTTGAGCAAAGAGTGCCTTTTAAAGTGCAGGCTTTTCTAACCGGACAGTTTCGGTATTCTGCGGGCTGGAGTTCGTTATCAAGAATATCCGGAACGGAATCCAATCCTCCAAAACGACATTCGATAAATTGCTTGATTTGCCGGATTTCAGAATCCGGATGAGTTTCTTCTAATGCTTGTTTTACAGGGGCATTTTTATTGATTTCAGATTTCAGAATGCCTAAAACCAAATGCGGAATCTCCAGGAAGTCTTTTACTTCTCCCTGATGAATCATTTTGATTTCCCCTTCTTTCTCAAAGAATTCTATTCCGTTAGCTGTAATGCCTGGAATAGCTTTCATGGTTGTAATTGCTTGCGTTTGCGTGTACATGATTAATGATTATTATTTTTTTTTATTTTATGTTGGATTTTTTTTAGCAGCTGAATATTTTCCGCTTCGATTTCGAGCAAAGCCAGTAATACTTTATTATTATTTCTATGTCCAGATTTTACACTCCTCACAGTAGATGGGGAGGCTTTATGACCTTGTTTTTTAAGCAGCTCAAGTGTTTTTTTGCAATAATTTTCTGGGAGAAAAAGGAAATTATGCGAATGCACTTTTTTTGGTCTGTTATTATTTATTATTTTTGTCATGTTAACTGTTACAATATGTCGCAAATGTTGTACAAAAGTAACAATATATTGTATATATCCAAATAATATTTACAATATTTTGTAATTATTTTTTATGGAAATAGGGGAAAAAATAAGAAAGTTATTGAAAGACAATAAGTTGTCTTTAAGAGAGTTTTGTATAAAACATAATTTGATTTATACTACTGTAACCTTTCAAATAAATAAAAATAATCCTGGCTATGATATTTTATCATGCTTAACTAAAGAATTTCCTGGCATTGACGTGAATTGGTTATTCGGGGAATCAGAAAATAATGGAGCTACTGAATTTCACAATAATAATCAAGAAATAATTGATGAAGTGATTGAAAAATTAGTAAATCTAAAGAATAACTTGACACAAATTTGACACGAGTTTTTTAGTAACTATTTGATTATGAGTATTAAAAAAAATATGAGGTGACTCCTCCGCGGTCACATAAAAATGCAATCAATTATAATTTAGTTGATTGCATTTTTTATATATTTACATTTTGCATTTTGAACAGAGAAGAGCTAACCCATTTCATTAAACAAAAATCCAGAGAGTATTCTTTCCTGGATTGTGGTATTTCCCAATCAGCATATCTGGAAGAAGAAGCTCCATTATTGGAAAAGTGGCTGAATAAGGGTTATCAGGGAAAGATGTCTTATTTGGAAAATCATTTTGAAAAAAGACTCAATCCTTCTTTATTGATAGAAGGAGCAAAATCGGTAATCTCCTTATCGTATAATTATTATCCCCGAAAACTGCAAAATCCGGATTCCTATCATATAGCCAAATATGCGTATGGAGAGGATTATCATATAGTCATTCGTGAAAAACTATTGGACTTAGTTCAGGAAATTCAGGAAAAAACCGGAGAATTTTCGTATCGGATTTTTGTGGATTCAGCTCCGGTTATGGAAAGAGTCTGGGCACAGAGATCAGGATTGGGATGGATAGGAAAAAATTCCTTATTGTTATCTAAACAGAAAGGTTCCTTTTTCTTTCTGGCAGAGATTATCTGCGATCTGGATTTAATCTATGATCTGCCTTTCAGGACAGATCATTGCGGAAGTTGTACCCGCTGTATAGATGCCTGTCCGACTCAAGCTATTGTAAGTTCTAAGGTAATAGACTCCAATAAATGTATTTCTTATCTTACGATAGAATTAAAAGAGGAGATAGGAGAGGAGTTCAGGGGGAAAATGCAGGATTGGATTTTTGGTTGTGATATTTGTCAGGATGTCTGCCCTTGGAATCGTTTTTCTATGTCTAATTCCGAAACGAGATTTCAGCCTGAAAAGGAATTTTTACAATACACAAAAAAAGATTGGCAGGAATTGGAAGAAAAGGCATATCAGGAATTGTTTAGAAAATCTGCTGTTAAAAGGACTAAATTTTCAGGATTTCTTCGAAACATAAAAATAGCAGAATAAAATAAACGAAAATTACAGAAATCTATAGATTTATTGACTAATAATTATCAACTGTTTTAGGGTTAAAATGCAAGTTTAAAAACATACCATACGGTATGGTATGTTTTGAGTTTTGTAAGATATTCATTAAATGTACCTTATAAGTTCTTACTTGATAGGATTCGGTTTAAAAGGGCTTTTTTATTTCCAATACATTTGCACTATTTTTACCAATGCTATTCCTCCGGTTAATAGCCAGGCAGGTAAAAAGAAAATATACAGTTTTATTTTGGAAAACCACAGAATAAGATTCCAAACAGGTAGGAAAAAAAATAAAGACTTGGTGAATCCCATATCGTCATGTAAAGAAGGTATTGTTGCCTGTGTAATAAAGGAACATACGACAGGAATAATAAATATCAGAATAAAGATAAAGATTCCTCCTATAAAAGGAACATCAGTTATGGAGTCTATCCATTTAACCTGAGTTTTTACACCTACAATCATGATTATAAAATGATATTAAACAATAATTATTACTATTTAAAATTATAAAAATAATTTAATATGATTTACACTCAAGCACCCATACTAAAGTATAGGTATCATATATTTATTTGATTTATTTATATAAATATCTAATTTTTAAATCATTGCATAGGTGAAATAAATGTAAGAATATTTTTAAAACATGAAATTATCCTGCTATTTTATCGTATAAGATAAAAAATGAGATAATAAATAAAGATACATACAAAAATAAATAACATAAAATAATATATGAAATAAAATAGCTATTTTTAGTTTTAATAATAATAATAAAATTAATATTAATAAATTAATTGAAATAAATTTTTACATTTTTATGGAATATATTAATTTATTTTGTAATATTGTATCAGGTAAGAATATTAATTAATTGTTATAATACTTATCAAAATTACTATGAAGTCTGAATGCTCTTTAAGAATAATGCCTTTTAGAATTAAGTTATGAAATAATGAATTCAATAGAATAGAATAAACCATATTCTTTTATTGAAAAATAAAATTTTTCAGGTCTTAATTTTAAACAGTTTCTTAAATCCGGGAATGTATTTTGGTAATTTAAATAATTATTAAAGATTAATTTTTAATGAAAATTAAAAATGGGATTTAGTAGAGAAACATAACCAAAATTAAGTATATATGAGAAATGTTATTTTATTATTTTTAATGCTCTGTTCCCTGATGAGTATGGGACAAAGCCCGGCCGCTCAGTTGTCGTTATCTGCTGAGTCGGTCACCACCACAACCAGTAAAATTAAAATTACTACTACAAGTACTGGAAGTCTTTCCTGGAGTTTTCCTGGAGGAACACCTGCCACTTCAACGATTTCAAATCCGGTGGTTACTTATGGTTCTCAGGGGACTTATACTGCACAACTGACTGCTGGGTCTTCCGTGGCAACAGCAACATTTGCTATATCAGCTACAGCAGGTTCCGGGGGAACTGTGATAGATTTAAGCAGTGGTAAATACGATGACGGTACAGATATGCCCATTGATATACCGGATCCGGACTGGTACTATACCCGCCCTGACGGAACCGGTCAGAATGTGATGACCCGGCATACTTATACAGGCTGGAGTTGTTCTGATGTGGGGACATTTGGCTTGAATTGTGTATGGATTACCGGAATTAATGATCCTATTGAAGGATACTTCAACTATACCAGTAAGTCTTTCACGATTCCTCAAAATGCTGCCAATGCTCAGTTGACCATAAGAACTTTATCGTTTGTAAGAAACTGGACCTATTTAGTAAAAGAAAACCCCAATGGTACAGAGGAAGAAACTTTGATTACTCAGACGACCTGGATGAGTGACGGGGCGAAAGGATGGTTGAATTCCCGAAGTCCGCTTGCAGAAGTTTCTCTTTCTCCTGGAAAGTATCATATAAGAGTACAGGTATATACCAATAACGGAGGAGTAAGACAATCGTTAAATGTAGGAGCGAAAGTACAGTATAGTACCGGAGGCACGACAAGTGTTCCGTTTACTGAATTTACTACGACAACGAATCAGGCCTGCGTTGGAAATCCGGTTACATTTACCTCCAAAACTACCTCAGGAACTCCGGTTTCCTATTCATGGGAATTTCAGGACGGTCAGAATGTTCTTACTTCAACAGAAGCAAATCCGAGCATAACATTCAGCACAGTAGGCCAGCATAGGGTAAAACTTACGGTAACTTATGCCAATGGATTATCCTCTTCATTAAATATTACTAATTATCTTGAAACTAGAGCAGGAGTTTGTGATGATACTCGCTCCCCCAATAGCTATATTTTTGATATAAATTCGGCTAAGACCAATAATTATGGAGGAATCTATATTCCTGTAAAGAAGGCTTACGATATGTGGAGTAGTAACAATTATTTCAAAGAAGCTTCTGCACCTTCAGGAACTCCATCTACTTCCGTGTATTGGGAGGATATATCCGGGCTTATCAAATCTGCCACCTTAGAAGGAGGTAAGATAAAGGTTATGGTAGATAAATCCAAAGGCAAAGGGAATGCAGTGATTGCATTACATTCCGGGCCAAACGGAAATTCCACCGATCCTATTTACTGGAGCTGGCATATCTGGGTAACGGATGATCCTTCTAACGGGATATCCTACGGTCATGCCGGTATAGACAAAGATTTGGATGGTAATAATTTCACCCCTAAGTTTATGGACCGTAACCTGGGAGCAGTTAGTAATAACTTTTTGGGGCATGGCTGGACTAAAACAGGTGGACTTATGTATCAATGGGGTAGAAAAGACCCTTTTCCTCCTTTAACTTATACAGATTGGGGTAAATATACAGTAACAGGAACCCTAGCTTCTACTTCTATCGGTTATGATGATTTTAACAATTACTATCACTCAGCCAGACCTTATGCTGATATTAACAGCAATATAATTTATTCTGTTCAAAATCCCTTCAAATATATTGAAACTATCGTAGGGGAACATTGGTTTACACAAAATAACAAGAAAAACGTTGATCTATGGGGAGATATTACTCTGGGGAATACTTCAGGAGGCCGGTATCCATTAAAATCTCCTTTTGATCCCTGTCCGGACGGATGGAGAGTACCTTCTTTTTCTAAGCAAGAATATTATGAGGTTACCTCTTCTCCTTGGGGAAGACAAGGTAATAGTGACCAAAATGGTGCAGACATAATAAATCCTATTTCCGGTAATTCCCTTTATAACGGTATTAAGATTTATCCCGGATTCGGAGTGGATTTTACCGGAGTATCCGGTCAGAATATAGGTAAATATGCTCTTACAGGGAAGTTCTGGCATTATCCCAATAGGGAAATCTATCAGGATCAAAATTCAGAAGTTTACCTGCATTCAGCTACTCCAATGATAAAAGGAGGAGTAAGTCAAGTCCGAGGGTTTCAAATAGTTGCAGATCCTGCCAGAACTAATGGCCCTATCAGAGGACTTACTACTATTGATTCGCATTTGGATTTTGCAGAATGGGGAGCTGCTGTACGATGTATTGCTGATCCTAACCAGTCAAAAATAGGAACTTATGTAACCCAATATATCCCGGCTGCAGATGTTGATTATACCGAAGGTCTGGACAACCCTAATACCTATCTGATGGCAAAAGGAGGTAGTCAGGAAATTCCGGTAAACAAGGCGTATTCGGTATATAACCAATATTTAACCGATCATCAACTGCCTACCGGAACCCAGTCTGCCAATGTATATTGGACTACCAATACCCAGCTGGTAAATTCCGTTTCCCTTGCCGGTTCCGGAAAAGATGCAAAAATAAAAGTAGTGTTAAATCCTAACCAGACAGGAAATGCGGTGGTATCTCTACATATGGGATCCAATGGAAATTCCAATGACCCGGTAATCTGGAGCTGGCAGCTTTGGGTGCCTAACGGAGACCCTACAGCAGCTACCTTCACTTATACTACAGAAGATGTAGTAGCAGGGGTTACTCCTCAAATAGTTAATCCTACCAAATCCGGGATTCCTCCATTGACGACTGTCTTTATGGATAGGAATTTAGGTGCTATAGAGTCTTTTCCTTTGGAACTAAAGGCTAATTCTGCCAATTCAGCACTGATAACAAAAGCCAATTTATCCGGAGGAATGCATTACCAATGGGGAAGAAAAGATCCTATTCCTACATTCTTAGCCGATCAGCCTACGATTTATAAAGGATCAAACACCAACGGAAGTGTAACTTACACCAGTATAAGCTCTGCCCAGTATGATACCGGTTACACCAAGGCATATTCTGAATATAGTGTTAAGACAGGGGTAACTTCCACAGATAAAAAACATCAGGTAATCAGTAAGAATTTAAAATATTCTGCTGAAAATCCACTATATCACTTATACAATACCGGTGAATCCTTAGACTGGATATCCAGTGAAAATGCCTGGGCGGAAAACCGTTGGGGACATGGAACCTCAAAATCTCCTTTTGATCCTTGTCCTGAAGGCTGGAGAGTTCCTGACTTTAGTTTCCTGTATCATAGAGATGACTATGGAAAAGACCTGCCAGGATTTTCCCCGTGGTATAACGGACATAATAACAATGGAAACGGTTATGGTCAGGGTTATGGTCCTTTAGGCAGTTGGTATGGGACTGCCAAGACAACAATAGGCTCAGGAAGCGGAGTGGTTTTTGATGGAGCGGATTACCAAATAGGCGGATATCTTGAAACCGGAATAAGGGGTGCTTATAGAAATGTTCAAAGAGAAGTTAGTCATTACCTGTACAGGTTTGGACTTTGGTCTTCAGCTATGAATACGGTTTCGGATACATATTATGAGGGAGAACATAATTGGGGAAGGCCTTATGCCGGTGTAGCCCGTGAAACTAACAACTATACTTTTGGGGCTTCTATAACTCAGTTATTAGCTTATTCTGCGGCAAATATTCGTTGTGCCAAAGATACTCCAAGATATACAGGAGCGACTCCTTTGCCTAGTTCCCAATCCCGAATGGTTTCTTCTGCTGTGGAACAAGCTGTGGTAAATGGACCGGTTATTTCCGAATCCAACATCCAGGTTTCTCCAAATCCGAACTCAGGAATCTTTAAAGTGATATTGAAGGAGATTCCGGAAGGAACGGTTCAGGTAATAGACATGAGCGGAAACTTAATCCTTTCCCAACTATTTAAAGGAGATACCCAATGGGAGGTAAACATTCAAAACAGACCTGCCGGGGTATATTTTGTACGGGTTCAATCCAGTAATCAAACTGTAACTAAGAAAATTATTAAAAATTAATAATTAGATTAAGCAACTAACTAGTAAAGCGGGCTTTTAGCCCGCTTTTTTTGTAAGTTTATTTAACCTTCTTAAAATCAATATATAAATCTAATCAGAAAAGATATTTTTCCTGTAGTTTTTGTGTATTTATTTTTAGCTCCTTTTCCAGAAAAACAGTAATAGAACTGTATTTTTTATCTATCTCTTCTAATGCTGCTTCCAGATAATCAGGGAGGGAAGTATATAAGTACCTGCTTGCCGGATTTTGTTCGAACAGGGATTGGTATTTGTCTTTCAGATAAAGGTTGGATTCCATATAATCATTCATAATTATTTCTTTGGGAATATCCAGAGCAGAAAGCAGTAAGGCAGCAGCCAGTCCGGTGCGGTCTTTTCCGGCAGAACAGTGGAAAAGCAGAGGTAATTGGCTATCCTGTTGGATCAGCCGGAAAAATTCCCGGTAGGAGTTCACATATTCAGGCTGGGTAACGAATGTCCTGTATAATTTTTTCATCGAATCCACGATCTTTTCTTTGGATGAAATTTTGCTTTTTGCAAAAGTTTGAAGAATTCCGGGATGAATACTCAGATTGTAGTAATTTTTAAGTGAATCCGGAAGCTTGTCTGGAAATTGAGTGTATTCCTCCTCACACCGGAAATCAACAAGGGTTGTAATCGGGATGCCGGATAAATACGTGAGATCTTCCTCTGTAAGATAGAATAAACTGTCTGACCGGAAAAATTTCCCCCATAAAAGATGCTTTCCGTTTTTTGATTCTAATCCGCCCAAGTCCCTGAAATTATATCCACCTTCCATAGGCAGATGTTTTTCTGCCAGAACAGCACTTCCATAATTGGTTATTAGTTTGAAATAACTTCTTTGGGAGGGGATAACGGGCAGAGAATATGTTCCTTTTTCTTTTCCCTGGATAATAGGTTTTTTTATGTCTATATTCTCTGCAAATAAACTCCATTCACCCGGAATATTTATTTTTAAAGAAGCGGACTTGGTATATTTGTCCCGGATAATCCGGGCTTCTTTATATATATCTATCAGCTTAGGCTCTGTAGTTATCTCTTCTTTCATAAATTAAGCTTAAATTTTACTGCTATTTAAGCTAATTTACTAAATATATTGCTACAAATAAAATAATATTGTAGATCCAATAATAACAATTGTAAGTTTTAATTTGAATGATTGAATAACTGAATAACTGAATAATGGGGGTTTACTAATTTACTGTTTCTAAAAGCTATTAGCCAATAGCTTTTAGCCGTTAGCAGATTCCTCACTCCGCTTTGTTCTGTTCGGAATGACAGTTCTGCTCCAAAGAGGAGAAGCCCTCCTTTGGAGGATGGGTGGAGAAATTGTCCTGTTGACGAAGGAAACATCTCTTTAAAATAGTAATTGTTAATCTCTATTCTATCCTGAAACTGCATAATTAGGATTGCCGTAATTCAATAAAAAAACCCGCAAAATTGCGGGTTTTTATGTTATTTTTCTTATTATTTAGAATAAGAATTTAACTCCTAACTGTAAGTTACCCCACTCTCTGTCATTAACAGAATTGAACGGGTTCGCATTGAAATCGAAAGAATCGGAAGTTTTTCCTCCATCCGGTTTTCTGCTGGAATATCCTACACTAAGAATAGTAAAAGAAGTTTCAATGGTCATCCATTTATTAACTACATAATCAAACCCTGGAGATAACTCTAAAGCAATATCAGTTGCATCTAATTTGTCTTTTCCTGATAATTTTGCTCCCGTAATTGGATCATAATAAGTAGTTTCAGTGTTTCCGAAAATCATTGGAAGAGCAGCCTGTCCGAAGAAGAACAATCCCCCTGAAATATTCCAGTATTTTCTAACTAAAGGCTTAATCACAAAATTGTTGCTTTCAACTTTTTTTACATCAGTTTCTGTTGTCCCTCCCATATATCCAACACCTGCTCCAACGGCTACAGATGGAGAAATGAAAGTACCTGCAATCGGTAAAATAGTGGTTGTTTTTACTTCTGTACCTGGAGTGGTAGTTTTGTCATTACCAAAGGCAACCTGTCCGCCAACAAACCAAGTTCCTTTTAGACCTTCCTGAGCCGTTGCAAATAAACCTGTTAATGCTAAAGCTCCAACTAAGAATAATTTTTTCATTTTTTCAAGTTTTAAATTACTGGGACAAATATATAAATAAATCCATGAAAGGCAAAAAAAAGTTAACACCTTCTTAACAACCATTATCTCAATATTTCATTTCTAACTAAAAAGATTTATAAAAAATCAACATAACAGGCTTATACAGAGTAAACAATAGAATAATTGAATGAAGTTTGTTAATTTAAACAGATGCCTTTTTCGATAGGAAAAAAACCATTAATAACTCTAAGTCTAATATCAACAGTCATTAATAACAGAATAAGGTATACATTGTACTTAGAGTATAGATTGAAGTAGTTTTTTTTTAATTTAACATAGCTTAAGTTGGTTTAATCAATGAAATCATAAAAAATTAAAAAATTATAGTAATAAAACAGAATAATTTTATGAAACTCATAATTTTTTTTCTGATTTAGGAAAATTTTTATATTTTTGTAATAATTAAAAAAGATCATAAGCTGTTTTGAAAAACGTTCTTTATTATTATATCATGTTTCTATATCCGGGATTCATAACCGCCCAAAACTTGGACTTTGAGGCCATGTCTAAAGCTACTGACTTTAAAGTCAACGGAGGAATATCTGCCAATAGTGTTTTCTATAACTCCAACGAACGGAATTCCCGGGAACCTTTTACTTATTTTTTACAGGGAAATCTTAATTTCAGCTGGCTTACGTTCAGTATGCCGTTGTCTTACAGTTTTACCAATAATGGAAACCAATTGGATTATAAAGTTCCTTATAATCTTAACCGTCTGAGCATTCATCCTAAATACAAATGGATTACTGCCCATATAGGGGATGTTTCCATGACTTATTCTCCTTATACCTTAAATGGATACCAGTTTACCGGAGCAGGATTGGATCTCACTCCCGAAGGACCGTTAAAATTCAGTGTAATGGGAGGAAGGCTGCTCAAAGCGGTAAATGTGGATGATGTCCACCCGGAAGCCCTTCCTTCTTTTAAAAGAATGGGATATGGAACCAAAATAGGCTGGGAAAAGGAAACCTATAAAATAGGAATTATCGGTTTCTATGCCAAAGATGATAGTAATTCCCTTGATCAGGTTTCGGATGATAAAAATGTTACCCCTAAAGAAAATCTGGTAGTCAGCTTGATGGGAGAAGTAAATATTACCAAGGATGTGAAACTGAGTGCCGAATATGCCTCTTCCGCTATTACACAGGATCTGCGCGATGCTTCTTCATCCCATAAACAAGGGATAGCCGGACTTTTCTATGGAAATGCCAAAAGCAGTACAGAATACTACAATGCGTATAAAGCAGCATTGGAGTTCCGGATTGAAAAAATGCAATGGGGTGTTGGCTATGAAAGAATAGATCCCGGATATCAAACCCTGGGTGCCTATTATTTTAATAATGATTTGGAAAATATTACCCTGAACGGGGCACGGCCTTTCTTCAATAACCGGATGAATTTGGCTTTCAATGTTGGTTACCAGAGAGATAATCTGAACAGTAATAAAGAACAAAACAGTCATCGGTTTGTGGGGGCGGTAAATGCTTCTTTGCAGGCTTCGGATAAAGTAAACATTACCGGTTCTTATTCCAACTTCAGTACCTATACCAACCGGAAACTGAACCAGTTTGACGACATCAACAATTATTACGACCCTAATCAACAATATTTACAAACCTTCAAATACGAACAGTTATCCCAGAATGCCAATATCAATGTAAACTGGAATATTTCCGCTAATGAGAAACTGGGACAGAATGTTAATTTTAACTATTCTCTGGCTGCCTCTGCCAATAAAACCGATGGAATTATACGGGTAGGGCAGTCCAGTAATTTTCATAATTTCAATGTAAATTATACTCTGAATTTCCCGAAAAGTCAATTAGGAATTGGTACTGCTATCAACTATACTTATGCCGATATGGCCTTAAACGATTCCCGTACCTGGGGGCCGACCGTGAATATTACCAAAAGATTTTTCGATAATAAACTGAATTCTTCCCTGGGAGCATCTTACAATACTTCAGACAGCGGAGGAAATCATACCAGTGCCACCAATATACGGGCAAGCGCCGCTTACACCCTGTTAAAGAGACACAACTTCAGTCTGAATGCCATTCAGTTGTTAAGAAGTGCCACCAACAGGGATAATTTATCAGAATTAACCGTAACTTTCGGATATAATTACCTTTTTGATATAGGTTCGCCAAAAACGGATAAAAAACCAAATGAATAAAACGCTCCTTATTATGAAACAATCTCTATCCTATAAAAAAATCTATCTGTTTTTAAGTCTGGTACTTTTCAATTTCGGTTTGTTGAAATCCCAGATTTATCCCGTACAGGTCAGCCAGTACTTTATTCCACCCTACAGCACCCAGCTAAGCGACTATGCCTCAAGTACGGAGAATAAATTCAATTTACAGCTTCTTTTGCAGGATGTCAATGAAAACAACCGTCAGGTACGGCTGAAATTATACATAGAAGGGAACGGTTTTAAAATCCAGTCCAATGATTATGTTGTAGGAGCCCCTAACATTTACCTTAACGGAGGGGTAATGCAGCAGTTTTCCAAT
>JAVBRH010000210.1:0-18173 GCA_031548225.1 Apibacter sp. | reverse complement strand
AGTCATAATCCTTGATGAGAGGAGAAGTTATCCCCAATAATTTAAAATCAAATATCGGATCATCATCTTCCCAGTCAAAGGAATAAACTTTCATGATTATTATTTGTTTTCCGGAGTATTAATATACTTATTCAATCTGTAATAAGCTCTTTTGGAGGCACTTTCTTCTGCCTTTTTTTTAGAAGTAGCCCTTCCTTTAGTAAGCATTTTATTATCCAGATGAATAATAGAATTGAATATCAGAATTTCTTCTGCATTTTCTTCCTGAAAAGTTTCAAAACTAATCTCCATCTTATTTTTTTGCGCCCATTCAATAATCAGGCTTTTATAGCTGGTTACCCTCTTTTCCAATTGCTCAAAATCTTCCTGTTTTATAAGGGTTTCACTTATAAAGTCCCGGCAGGATTCAAAACCTCCGTCAATATAAATAGCACCCACCAGTGCTTCATACAAATTTCCGTTTATATTTTCCCCCAAACTGGTATTTTGTCTTTTTTGAAGATAAGAGGATAAGTCTAATTCGGTTCCTAAAGCATTCAGTGTTTTCCGGTTAACCATTTTTGACCTCATCTGGGTAAGGTATCCTTCTTTTTTATCCGGAGCCTGATGATACAAATAATCCGATACAATACTGGAAAGTATGGAATCTCCTAAAAACTCTAATCTTTCAAAATTCTTATTATCGTTACTATTTAAGGAGGAGTGAGTAAAACACTCATAGAAAACACCCAGGTTGGAAGGTTTATATCCAATAAGGTTTTCTAATTGTTTCTTAAAGGTTTCGGCTTTCTTACTATCAGAATTTTGTCTTAATAAATTGGAACGGAAAAGTATTTTTTTCCAGATGGTCATTAGATCCTTTTATTTTAAATTTTCTTTAAAATAACACACGCATTATGTCCTCCAAAGCCGAAAGTATTGCTCATGGCATAATTAACCACTTTCTTTTTTGCTTTGTTAAAAGTAAAATCTAATTTAGGGTCAAATTCTTCGTCATCTGTAAAGTGATTAATGGTCGGCGGCACTATATCTTCTCTCACTGCTCCTATGCAGGATAAAGCTTCAATAGCTCCGGCGGCCCCTAACAGATGGCCTGTCATGGATTTTGTAGAATTGATTTGGATATTATACGCATGTTCTCCAAATAATTTTAAGATAGCTTTTGATTCTGCCAAATCTCCTAAAGGAGTGGATGTTCCGTGTACATTGATATGATTTATATCCGTTGCGGAAATTCCGGCATCTTCAATCGCATTTTTCATTACGTTATAAGCCCCTAATCCCTCCGGATGCGGAGCTGTCATGTGATAAGCATCGGCACTTAAACCTCCGCCAGCCACTTCAGCGTAAATAGTAGCCCCTCTTTTCAGGGCATGTTCATATTCTTCAAGAATAAGGGTTCCTGCCCCTTCACCTAAAACAAATCCGTCCCGGTCTTTATCAAACGGTCGGGAAGCTGTTGCAGGGTCATCATTTCTTGTGGACATGGCATGCAGTGCATTAAAACCGCCCACTCCACTGGCACATATAGCAGCCTCTGAGCCTCCTGTCACAATAACATCTGCTTTTCCTAGCCGGAGAAGCATCAATGAATCGATGATGGCATTAGAAGAAGACGCACAAGCGGAAACAGTTGCATAATTAGGCCCCATAAATCCATATTCCATGGATATAAGTCCGGGCGTCATATCAGCAATCATTTTAGGAATAAAAAAAGGATTGAACCTTGGAATTCCATTTCCCTGAGCAAACGTAGTAACTTCCTGCTCAAAAGTGAGTAATCCTCCTATTCCGGAGCCCCAGACAACCCCCACCCTAGTTTTATCCAGTTCAGGATAATCCAGTAGTTTGCTGTCTTTTACGGCTTCTCTTGAGGAGATGATCCCAAACTGAGCGCATCGGTCGTATTTGCGAACATCTTTTCTCTCGAAATAGTTTTCAGGATTATAATTTTTTAATTCACAAGCAAATCTGGTTTTAAAATTAGTAGCGTCAAATAGAGTAACTGGACCCGCTCCACTTACACCATTCAATAAAGCATTCCAATATTCTTGGAAATTGTTGCCTAAAGGGGTTATTGCACCAAGTCCAGTTACTACTACTCGCTTTAAAGCCATATTTTATTTAATATCTTTGCGTAAATTATTGTTTGTTTACTTCTTCAATATAAGAAATGGCTTGACCAACGGTGGAAATTTTTTCTGCTTGATCGTCTGGGATTTGAATATCAAATTCTTTTTCAAATTCCATGATTAGTTCTACTGTGTCTAATGAATCTGCGCCCAAGTCATTGGTGAAACTTGCTTCTGGTGTAACTTCGCTTTCATCTACTCCTAATTTGTCAACGATGATAGCTTTTACTCTTGATGTAATGTCAGACATAATTTATTTTTTAATTATAGTTCAGTCGGCAAATATATAAATTTTTCACAAGATATAATATTTTTTCAAAATTTTTGATTAGCATAGTTTAACCATAGAAAAATTATTTTTCATTATATCCCGTTAATTTACAAGTAAATGTAGGTTATCTGGATAACATTTTTCCATTGAATAATAGAAATATTTTTTCTCTCTTCCATCCTGTTAATTTTTAGTACATTTGATTTAGATAAACAAAAAGTATGCTATCATCCATTCCTCTGAAACAAATATTATTTATTGACCTGGAAACAGTTCCGGAATATAATGACTGGACTGAACTCTCTGAAAGAGCCCAGATTCTTTGGGAGAAGAAAACCCGGTTTCAGAGAAAAGAAGAAATCTCTCCTGAGGAATTTTATTATGAAAGAGCAGGGATTTTATCTGAATTTGGAAAAATTATTTGTTTATCCTGCGGATTAGTCATTGATGATAAAAAAATACGGATCAAAAGTTTTTACGGGGGCGATGAAATCAAAATATTGACGGGGTTTAATGAATTGCTGAAATCAGGCTATTTCAATTCCGGTTTATTATTATGCGCTCACAACGGGAAGGAATTTGATTTCCCTTATCTGGCACGAAGAATGATGATACACCAGATAAAAATCCCGAAAATCCTGCAGATACAAGGAAAAAAACCGTGGGAAGTTCCCCATCTGGACACCATGGAATTGTGGAAATTTGGAGATTATAAGCATTATACTTCCCTGGATTTATTAGCTCATGTCTTTCACCTGCCTACTCCTAAAGGCGAAATGGACGGAAGTGAGGTGTCTAAAGTGTACTATCAGGAAAACGACATAGAAAAGATAAAGAATTACTGTGAAAATGATGTAATTACTCTGATCAATATTTTTCGTAAAATGAGGTATGAGGAGCCTTTGGAAAAAGAATAGAAATCAGTACAAAATCTTTCGTTTATTTTACTCTCAATAAATTGTTTTCAATCAGATAAGAAGTCGCCTGGTAATTGGCAACCGTTTCTTCCGAAAGGAATTTATTTACTTTTTCTTTTTTAATTAATTTTCCTCCTGTCCCCACATTAAATTGCTCTATTTCCTGATTGGGAGATAAAACGGTCAGAACATTATCTTTTAAATATCCTAATTTCTGATAGGTAGACATAACCGCCCGCGGTTGGTAATCCGGATTAAATACATCCTGTCCGAAAAAATGGGAAGTATAAGAAAAATGCAATAATCCCAATAAGGTAGGCATTACATCAATCTGGGAAGTAAGAGTTGTTATTTTCTGGGGATAAATAAAATCGGGACTATAAATAACAGCCGGTATCGGATAATTTTCCGGATCTAAATTTAATTTTTCCCGGGTGGAAGCACAATCCGAGACAAAAACAAAAACCGTTTGAGGAAACCAGGAATGTTTTTTAGTTTTTTCAATGAACTTTTGGATCGTGTAATCCGTGTATTTTATATTGTTTTCTAAAGATTTATCCTTGCCGGATGTATGAAGAAATGGACGCTGGCTCGTAGTCATAATATGTCCGAAAAAACGTTTTCCTTTCTTAACATCTGCATCAAAGACTTTTAGTGCCTTGTTTAATAGATCTTCATCACAGACACCTAATGCACCTGTGGATGTAATTTCATCCGGTTTAAACGATTTTCGGTCAATAACCTGATATCCGTTTCGGTCAAAAAAATCATTTATATTATCTTGATACCCTCCATAAAAAAACCGGACTGAGTAATCTCTTTTTTTGAATAAATATCCGGTAGAAAATAAGTTTTCGTTGTTTTCCCTTTTTATCAAATTCATTCCCGGTGAGGGAGGAATGCACAGGGTCAGAGCTTCCAGTCCTTTTATAGGTTGATTTCCTGTGGCATATAAATGAGTGAAAAATATTCCCTCTTCCGCCAGTTTATCCAAATAGGGAGTACAGTTCTCCGTATTCCCGAAATGTTTCATAAAACTACTACTCAAATTCTCTATAGTAACTAAAATAACATTCTTTCTTATTTCAGGAATGGAGTCCCGGATTATTTTTATATTATTTTTTTGAAGCAGGCTGTCAGGCTTTTGGGTTACAATCGAAAATGCCTTTTCTACAGGAAGTTTTGCATAAAATTTATCATAATTTAAAGAACTGTTTTTGCTGGCCTCATAAAACTTATACAGTCCATTGGCCTGAAGTTCATTGGCATAATTATTATCCGAGATTTCCTGTTCCCGATCAAAGTTTAACAGAAATATGGCTCCTACAATCATTCCTGCATAAACAATTACATTGGCCAGTTTTATTTTAAAACTGGGAAACTTGCTGAATTTTTTCTTATCCCTTTTTACAAAAAACAGAGTGATTACTAAAGAAATAAGAATTAAAATGGAAAACATGGGGATAACAGGATAAGATTTCAAGCTGTTACTATTTACCCCGTTTATGTGCAGTAACGAATCAACGGCAATGAAGTTATATCGCGTTCCGAACTCATTCCAGAATAAAAACTCACAAATCGCATTATAAATAATTAAGGAAATATAAAGAAAGAAGATTACACAGTAAGTGAAATATCTCCATTTCTTTCTCATTGCAGGGTAGAAAAGAAATAAAGCAAAAGATATGATTTTTATTCCGACAAGGCTTACGATAATAAAGAACAGCCCCTTTCCATAACTATCAAAAAACGTTCGCAGAAAAAATAAAGATCCGAAAAAAATCATCAAAACTCCTAAAATAATATATCCAAAAGGAGATTTATATTTTGAGTTTGAGAGGAAAATCAGATATAGCCATAAAAAAGAAAAAAGAAGTATGGAAACGCAAAAGTCATTTACCATTCCCAAGCCAAAAACCCGTAAACCATCAAGAAAAGAAATAGACCGGTCGGTAACAGGTAAAAAGAAAAAGACAATCCGCATAATCAGCCCTATGCAAACATAGAAACCGGAAATTTTAGCAAATGGAATTAATAACTTTTTCATTTTCCCGCAAAAATAAACAAATTTATCTATATAATAGACCGATTTAGTATAGATTAAAAAAGGAACTTAAAAAAGAGGTTTTAAACTAAAAACTCAAGTTTTCAGTTTAAAACCCTCTAAGTACTTATAAAATTTAAATTATCTGTCTTTATTTAAAAAAAGCCCATCTTATTTTTATCATAAGAGATCAGCATATTTTTGGTTTGACGATAGTGATCCAGCATCATTTTGTGGTTTTCACGACCAATACCGGATTGTTTATATCCTCCAAACGGAGCTCCTGCCGGGTAGTTATGGTATTGATTTACCCATACACGGCCTGCTTTTATCGCTCTCGGCACCTGATATAATTCATGAGCATCTCTTGTCCATACTCCTGCACCTAATCCATAAATAGTGTCATTAGCTATTTTAATAGCCTCTTCCGTTGTTTTAAAAGTGGTCACAGCTAATACAGGTCCAAAGATTTCTTCCTGGAAAATACGCATTTTGTTATTTCCTTTAAATAACGTCGGCTGGATATAATATCCTTCTCCCAAATCACCTCCCAGGTTGCAGGCATCACCACCAGTCAATACTTCCGCTCCTTCTTCTTTCCCTACTTTAATGTAAGATAAAATCTGCTCTTTTTGACCTTTGGAAACCTGAGCCCCCATCATTACGGTTGGATCCAACGGACTTCCCATTTTGATGGCTTCTACCCGTTTAATTACTTTTTCAATGAATTTATCATAAATAGACTCATGAATAAGAAGACGGGAAGGACAAGTACAAACTTCTCCCTGGTTAAAGGCAAATAAAACTGCTCCTTCAATGGCTTTATCCAGATATTCATCATCGTGGTCCATTACGGAAGGGAAGAAAATATTCGGAGATTTTCCTCCTAATTCCAATGTAACAGGGATAATATTTTCTGTAGTATATTCCATTACCTGGCGACCCACTTCGGTAGATCCGGTAAATGCTGCTTTGGCTATTTTAGGATTGGTTACCAATACTTTCCCTAATTCTGATCCGGAACCGTTTACCACATTAAGCACTCCGGCAGGAAGCAGGTCTCCTATAAGTTCCATCAGTACGATAATGGACACCGGAGTATTTTCCGCAGGTTTCAGTACCACACAATTTCCGGCAGCCAATGCAGGTGCCAGTTTCCAGGCAGCCATTAAAAGCGGGAAATTCCACGGAATGATCTGGGCAATTACTCCCAAAGGTTCATTAATGATCAGAGATACGGTTTTGTCGTCCAGCTCCATAGCGGATCCTTCTTCTGCACGAATGGCTCCTGCAAAATAACGAAAATGATCGGCGGCCAAAGGCACATCCGCATTTAAAGTCTCCCGCAATGCTTTCCCATTATCCATGGTTTCAACAGTTGCAAGATATTCCCGGTTTTTTTCTATTCTTTGCGCGATTTCAATTAAAATATTGCTGCGTTCGGTTACAGAAGTCTTACTCCAGGTTTCAAATGCTTTTTCTGCTGTATCTACGGCAAAGTCTATATCTTCTTTCGACGAATGGGCTGTTTGTGTAAATATCTTACCATCAATAGGTGAAACTACATCATGGTACTGTCCTTTTACCGGAGGAACAAATTTCCCTCCAATAAAGTTTTCATAACGTTTTTTTAGATTCAGTCTGCTTACTGCTTCAGCAACTGAAAAGTTTGTTTCTATTACTGCATCCATATTGTTTTGATTTTTAGATGATTTTAATCTCACTAAGTTACTAATTTAAAATCAAAAGAACATTTGTATTTTTATTTTTATTAAAGCTTGTTTATCTTTTTATCTGTAACAAGCCTTATCTCTCTTTTTCTATTCAAATTTTCTTCAAAATTGATTGCTAATTTTACCCAATATTTAAACATCATTGCATAAGGCCAAATATCTATTAATTTTTGTAAAAACTTATTTTTAAAATTTATTTGGCAGTTCATGAAAGGTTTATTTTTATTCACCATCGCATTTGGAATTTTTACTAATGCCCAATCATTTTTCACAGATAATCAGACTTCAGATTCTCTTGTTATTAAAAACAATGAATTAGCGCTTAATTCGGAAGGTCTCAGATATTCAGACACTTTGAAGTTTTCTGATTTGTCCCACACCTCCGGCCCGGACAGCCTAACTACTGTTTCTATCCCCAAATTTTTCCATTCCTCTTATTCCAGATTCATTGTTCCTACGGCTTTTATTTCGTATGGTGTTTTGACAAGAGCCTGGGAACCTTTACAGCAATTAGATAAAAGCACAAGTGATGAAGTAAGAGAAGATATAGGGGAAAAAGTCTCTCTGGATGACTATTTACAATTTGTTCCTTCAGTAACAGCATTAGGTCTCGGACTTGCAGGAGTAAAAGCAGAACACAACTTTAAGGATCGAGCTATAACTACGGCTATTTCCTTTGCTATTATGGGAATTACAGTACAAACCTTAAAATCAACCACTAAAATTGAGCGCCCTGACGGAAGCGGAAAAAATTCTTTCCCTTCCGGCCATACCGCAGCGGCTTTTCTGGGAGCACAATTACTTTACAGGGAATACAAAGATGTTTCTTTATGGATTCCCATTGCCGGATATACGGTAGCGGCGACTACCGGCATTCTGCGTGTAATCAATAACAGACATTGGGTAAGCGACATATTTACCGGAGCAGGAATCGGAATGTTAAGTGCTGAATTAAGCTACTTAATACTTCCCTGGTTTAGTAAAGAAGAAAGAGAAAATAAAAAATTGAAAAACCTGGTGTTATCTCCTATAACTATTGATTCAAAGCATATGGGATTGGGAATGGTTTATAGTTTTTAATTCAAAAAACAGGTATTCAATTAAAATAAAATTTGTGTAGTTCCGAAATATAATTTAACTTTGTGAGATTTTAAAAGTTTTAAAAATTAATCTTTATTTTAATCCGAATTTTGAAGTACTTTGTATCTGAAATACAACCCATAAGACTAAAAAAAGAAGCTATAACTTCTCATAAAAAATTCGTTTCCTTAATAGGAATACCTCATGGAGGCAAATCTCCTTTGGAAGATACCGGAAATAGTATTTTTAAATGCATATTTAAAACATCTTATTATTTAAGATGTTTTTTTTTGTTTGCCTGTAAAGTTCAGGATAATCATAAGATAAAAGACTGTAAACTAAACATAATTACTAATTAATGAACCATTTTATCTCATTAGAAGATTTTGATCTGGAATTAATCCGGGAGCTTGTAGATGACGCGGTCAGCTTCAAAAAGAAAAAAGCCTTTCCCAACCTGTCCAATCATTATATCTCCAACTTGTTTTTTGAGAACAGTACCCGTACAAAACTCAGCTTTGAAATGGCGGAAAAGAAAACAGGAATGGAAATTATCTATTTTGATGCGGAAAGTTCCAGTGTGAAAAAGGGAGAAACCTTATACGATACGGTAAAAACCCTTAATTCCATAGGGGTAGAATGTTTTGTTATCCGGCACACACAAGACCGGTTTTATGAAGATTTAATATCCCAAATCAACGTTCCGGTAATCAATGCCGGAGATGGGTGTGGGGATCACCCTACTCAGTCTTTACTGGACTTAGTCACCATACAGGAAGAATTCGGAACTTTTAAGGATTTGAATGTAGTAATTGTAGGAGATGTGGTTCACAGCAGGGTAGCTCATTCCGATGCAAAAATATTGAAACGGCTGGGAGCAAATATAAGTTTTGCCACTCCTGAATTTTGGAGGGACGATAGTATGACCATGGGTACTTATACTACCCTGGATAAAGTGATTTCCGATGTGGATGTAGTAATGTTGTTGAGAAGTCAGAACGAACGGCATGCACAGCAATATGATGAAAAGGATTTTTTAACGCAATACGGACTGACTAAAGAGCGGGCGGGGAAAATGAAATCCCATGCTATTATTATGCATCCTGCTCCTATTAACCGGAATGTGGAAATTGATGAAGATTTGATTGAAGCGCCTCAATCCCGGATATTCACACAAATGACAAACGGGGTATTTGCACGGATAGCAGTACTTAATTATGTGTTTAACTCATAGAAAAAATCAAGAATAACAACCCAAATAAAAGTAGTAAGCTTTGAAACGAAAATTAGTATTAGAAAACGGGATGGAATTTACAGGTGAAGGTTTTGGAAGCGACCAGTTCACCATAGGGGAAGTAGTTTTTACCACAGGTATGTCCGGATACCAGGAAACCCTTTCAGATCCGTCTTTTCACAAACAGATCATTGTTTTTACCTATCCCCTGATCGGAAATTATGGGATTAATACCAGCGATTTTGAATCACTCAATCCTTTTGTCGGAGGAGTGGTAGTTCATGAATACGCTAAAACCGAATCACACTGGCAAAGCCAGATGAATATTGATTCCTACCTCAAAAAACAAAACATTCCCGGTTTGTATGGAATTGATACCCGGGCGCTGGTAAAAATAATCCGTACCAAAGGAAGCATGAAAGGTAAATTTTGTGATATTTCAGAGAACACGGACGAGGTTGTTCAAAAATTACAGAATACCGTTTTGGAACATCATGTTCCGGAAGTTTCCACTCCAAGAGCTTACAGTGCACCGGCAGAAGGGTATCGGATCGTTTTAATCGACTACGGAATGAAAAAAAGCATCCTGAAAGAGCTTTGCCTGCGTCATTGTGATGTGGTGGTTGTTCCTTATAACATGAATGCCAATTCGATACTTCAGCTTAATCCGGATGGAATTATGCTGTCCAACGGACCAGGAGATCCTGAGGAATTAAGAGAATCCGTAGAAATTATTAAAGGGTTGAGCGGAAAAGTTCCGATTTTCGGAATTTGCCTGGGACATCAGTTATATGCTATGGCACAGGGAGCCAAAACGTATAAAATGTTGTTTGGACACAGAGGTGCAAATCACCCGGTACAAGAAGTAGCAACCAACCGGGTACATATAACTTCCCAAAACCACGGATATGTGGTAGATGAAGATTCTTTGAAAAACACTCCTCTGGAGGTAACTCACAGGGCTTTGAACGATGGAACGATTGAAGGACTTAAAAACAAGGACGGATGGGCCTTTACCGTGCAGTATCACCCTGAATCAAGCCCCGGGCCTAATGACAATGAATACTTGTTCAACCAGTTTATGAACATGATAGAGAAATTTAAAAGCTCTAAATAAAAGTATATAAAAAGTTTATACACAAAATAATTAGTTGAAAAATGCCAAAACGTACAGATATAAATAAAATACTCGTAATCGGATCAGGGCCTATTATTATCGGACAGGCTGCCGAATTCGATTATGCCGGAACTCAGGCTTGCCTGGCTTTAAAAGAAGAAGGATATAAAGTAGTCCTGGTTAATTCCAACCCTGCTACCATCATGACAGACAAGGAAATTGCAGATAAGGTATATATGGAGCCTCTTACTCTGGATTTTCTTCAGCAGATCATTGCTTTGGAACGTCCGGATGCTTTACTGCCTTCATTAGGTGGACAAACCGGACTGAATTTAGCGGTAGAATTAGCTAAATCCGGAACTCTGAGCCAGTACGATGTGGAAATCATCGGAACGAAACTTTCCTCCATTGAACAGGCAGAAGACCGGGATTTGTTCAAAAAACTGATGGAAAGAATCAATGAGCCGATTGCGGAAAGTGTCATTGTAAATGAGGTGGGAGGAGCGATTGAATTTGCCAACGAAATCGGATATCCGATTATCGTACGACCTGCCTTTACCCTAGGGGGAACCGGAGGGGGAATTGCCGAAAGTGAAGCCGAATTAAGAGAAATTACCGAATCCGGATTAAAATACAGTCCGGTTAACCAATGCCTAATCGAAAAAAGCATTGCAGGATACAAAGAAATAGAGTATGAAGTAATGCGGGATGCCAATGACAATGCTATTGTGGTTTGTAATATGGAGAACTTCGACCCGGTGGGAATTCACACCGGAGACTCCATCGTTTTTGCTCCCAGCCAGACATTAGCGGATCAGGAATATCAGTTATTGAGAAATTCCGCCCTGAAAATTATCCGGGCTCTGAAAATAGAAGGAGGATGTAACGTACAGTTTGCCTTAGACCCGTTCAGTCGGGATTACATCGTAATAGAAGTAAACCCTCGGGTAAGCCGTTCTTCAGCCCTGGCATCCAAAGCTACCGGATATCCGATTGCCAAACTGGCTGCAAAAATTGCCATTGGGCTTACATTGGACGAAATGAAAAATCCGGTTACCAACACAACTTATGCCTGCTTTGAGCCTGCACTGGACTATGTAGTAGCTAAAATCCCGAGATGGCCGTTTGATAAATTTCAAAGCGCTAACCGGCATCTGGGAACTCAAATGAAAGCAACCGGGGAAGTGATGGCTATCGGAACTTCTATTGAAGAATCCCTTTTAAAAGCGGTACAATCTCTGGAAATAGGATGTCTGCATCTTCGCAAAAGAGACATGGAACCTTTCAATCTTGTTACTATGGAAGAACGGTTGAAAAAGGCAGATGATGAACGGTTATTCCTGATTGCAGAGGCTCTGAGAAACGGGGTAAGTATTCAGAAAATTTATGAAATAACTAAAATTGATATTTTCTTCCTGGCGAAACTTCAGCACATTATTGATATAGAAAAAGAACTGGAGAAAAATCCTCAGGATATGGGCACATTGGCAATGGCTAAGAAATACGGATTTTCCGACTGGGAAATAGCCAACCTTTGGAAAACAAGTGAAAAACAGATTTACCAGACAAGAAAAGAAAATCATATCGTGCCTATCTTTAAAATGGTGGACACTTGTGCCGCGGAATTTGTTTCGGAAACGCCTTATTTTTACAGTACTTATGGATCAGAAAACGAATCTGTCCGAACAGATAAGAAAAAAGTGATTGTATTAGGCTCCGGCCCAATTCGGATAGGACAGGGAGTGGAGTTTGATTATGCTACGGTACACAGCGTACTGGCACTGAAAGAAGCAGGATATGAAGCAATTATTATCAACAGTAATCCGGAAACCGTTTCCACCGACTTCAGTATTTCCGACAAACTTTACTTTGAGCCTCTTACCAAGGAATCTATTACCACTATTATAGATTTGGAACAACCGGATGGGATTTTTGTTCAGTTCGGCGGACAAACGGCCATTAATTTAGCCCAGGCGGCTGTAGATGCCGGAGTAAAAATACTAGGAACCAGTCTTGAAGATATAGACCGGGCAGAAGACCGTAAAAAATTTGAAGCCCAGCTAAATGAGCTGAATATCGCCCGTCCTAAGGGAGATACAGTCTTTACACTGGAAGAAGCACTAAAAGTGGCAAACTCCATCGGATATCCGGTGGTAATCCGTCCTTCCTATGTATTAGGAGGAAGAGCCATGCAGATTGTATATGAAAATTCCGAACTGGAGCGATACATGAAAGAGGCAATCAATGTGCATGAAAAACAGCCGATATTAATTGATAAATATCTGGTAGGAAAAGAAATTGAAGTGGATGCAATCTGCGACGGAAAAGATGTTTTCGTTCCCGGGATTATGGAACACATAGAAAAGGCTGGAGTGCATTCAGGAGACTCGATTGCAGTATATCCTACACAAACCCTTACTCAACCTCAAAAAGAAGAAATTATCCGGCAAACCCAGGCATTAGCCAGAGGATTTAAAATCGTCGGACTGATGAATATCCAGTTTGTCCTGATGAATGGGGATATTTATGTGCTGGAAGTCAACCCGAGATCCAGCCGTACGGTTCCGTTTATGAGCAAAGTGACAGGTATTCCTTTAGCAAAAGTAGCTACCAAGGCAGTATTGGGGCAATCTCTGGAAGAACAAGGATTGGCCATGGATTGCTATCCGGAGCCTAAAAATATTTATATAAAAGCCCCGGTATTCTCTTTTGCAAAATTACGTGCGGTAGATATTACTTTAGGCCCTGAAATGAAATCTACAGGGGAAGTTATCGGAAAGGACACTACCTATGAAAGAGCTTTATATAAGGCCCTGCTGGCAAGCCATATTAACATCCCGATTTTAGGAAATGCTATTTTCACGGTTGCAGATAAGGATAAGGCGGAAGCCCTGCCTTTGGCACAACGGTTTTACGATATAGGATATACTATTATGGCAACCCGGGGTACTGCCCGATATTTCAGGGAGAACAACCTGCCTGTAGTTGAAATCAATAAGCTGGAAAGCGAGGAAAATAATATTGTTAAAATTATGCAGCAGGGGAAAGCCCAGTTTGTGATAAATACACTTTCCAATGACGGAACTGCACAGGAAGACGGCTTCCTTATCCGTAGAAATGCAGTGGAAAACAGTGTTGCCTGCTTCACCTCCTTAGATACTACCGATGCAGTAGTGCAGGTATTGGAATCTATTGGATTTGATATTAAGTCGTTTTAAAATGACTGACTGAAAAATAGAGAAGGAATTATATACTGATAAAAAATGTACCGGTTTTCCAGTACATTTTTTATTATTAAAATTTATTTAAACACAAAACTTAATCATACACAACTTTAATATAATACCCTTTATTGGGCTATCCTTAAGAATAATTCCGTTTTGTGCAAATTTAAATTTTCCATTACTATGCTATCATGGGTATAATGAATTAATTTATACTTAGCTAATAATCCTATTTTCAATATTTTGTTTTCAGCATCATACGACCATTGTTTTTCTTCTAATTTTGAAGGTTCTATTTCTATCGGGGATATTTTTATTCCATCAGATATGAAATATTGCTCTATTGAATGATCTTCATTCAATTTAAAAACAAGAGGTATATTTTGATTGTCTATTTTAACTTTTTTATTATAATCTACTATAGTCCAAAATTTTGCACTTTTAGTAGATGTCAAAATATCCTCAATTTCTGATTTGTCCCTCTGACACGATGAGCATAAGGTAAGCATTAACAAGATTAATTGGAGATATATTAAATTAGTTATGCGCATAATTTTATCACATTTAGAGGAACAAATTTATTATAAATCTCTAAAAAAACAAAAGCTGCCAAAATTTGGCAGCTTTAATGTTTAAAACACTAATAACCTTTATTAATATTATATCCTTATAAATCCTGTTATTTTAACTTCAGGATTAACCGATTTCACATAGTCCTCAACAGAGATTTTTTCTCCCATGATATAGTCCTGCTTCACCAAAGTATTATCCTTAAAGAATTTATTTAATTTTCCTTTGGCAATATTTTCCAGCATTGCTTCCGGTTTTCCTTCCTGACGCAATTGGTCTTTGGCTATTTCCAATTCTTTTTCGATTACGGAAGCATCTACTAAAGATTCATCCAGAGCAATCGGGCTCATAGCTGCTACCTGCATGGAAACATTTTTAGCCACTTCTGCTGCTTTATCAAAAGCTTTTGATAAACCTACTGCTGAAGCAATTTTGTTTCCTGCGTGAATATAAGAACCTACAAAAGGAGCTTCCAATACTTTGAAATCGGAAATTTCAATTTTTTCCCCGATAACACCGGTCTGCTCAATTAGTTTTTCACTTACCGGAAGTCCTTTATAATCTGCTGCCAATAACTCTTCTATGGTAGTGAAGTTCAATGCTAAATTAGCAAACTCAGTAGCTAATTTTACAAAGTCCTCATTTTTGGCAACAAAATCCGTTTCACAATTTAATTTTATGATAGCTGCTTTAGTATGGTCAGCATTTACTGCCGCAATTACTGCTCCTTCATGACTTTCTCTGTCTGCACGGTTAGCGGCAACTTTTTGTCCTTTTTTTCTTAATAAATCAATCGCTTTATCGAAATCTCCTTCTGCTTCAATCAAAGCTTTTTTTGAGTCCATCATTCCCGCCCCGGTAACATTTCTTAGTTTTGCTACGTCAGCGGCTTTAGGTGAATATGACATTTTTAATTCTTTTTTGTTAAACTTTAATTTTACTCCTCTACTTCGCTGTCCTCATCTTCAGCTACAACATCTGCTTCTATTTCTTCCTCTTCCTCATCTACTAAAATGTCCTCTTCATTTGCATCATCTTTTGCTTTTGATTTTTCCGCTTTTTCTGCTTTTCTAACGGTTAATCCTTCTTTTATAGAATTAGTTACCGTTTCAAGGATTAAATCTATGGATTTAGAAGCATCGTCATTCCCTGGGATAGGAAAATCCACTAATTGCGGATCTGAATTAGTATCTACAATCGCAAAAACAGGAATTCCTAATTTTTTAGCTTCGGTTACTGCGATATGTTCTCTCAGAATATCCACTACAAACAAAGCTGACGGCAAACGGGTCATATCGGCAATAGAACCTAAATTCTTTTCCAATTTAGCCCTTTGACGATCTACCTGTAACTTTTCTTTTTTGGAAAGAGTTTCAAAAGTTCCGTCCTTTTTCATCCTGTCAATGGAGTTCATTTTCTTTACTGCCTTTCTGATAGTAACAAAATTAGTTAACATACCTCCCGGCCATCTTTCCGTAATAAACGGCATATTCACAGTCTCAGCGTGTTTTGCCACAATGTCTTTAGCCTGCTTTTTGGTTGCTACGAACAGGATTTTTCTTCCTGAGGTTGCAATTTTCCCCAATGCATTGGAAGCTTCATCTAACTTAACGGATGTTTTGTGTAGATCAATAATGTGGATCCCGTTTTTCTCCATAAAGATATACGGAGCCATGTGTGGATTCCATTTTCTGGTAAGGTGACCGAAATGCACTCCTGCATTTAGAAGGTCTTTTACATTTACTTTTGCCATGTCTTTTTTTAGTTTACGTTCCGCAGTTTGTGCAATCAACTTCAAAAAAGGTTTTGAGTTTGGATGCTAAACTAAACGGCAAGTTTTAATAAATAATTTAAATTAAAATAACCACTACCGAAATAGTGGTCATATTTTTTTGCAGAAAAATACTAACGTTTGGAGAATTGGAATCTCTTGCGCGCTTTTTTCTGACCGTATTTTTTTCGTTCCACCATTCTCGGATCCCGGGTTAGGAGTCCTTCTGGTTTTAATACTGCCTTATTTTCTTCATCAATAGAAACTAACGCTCTGGATACGGCAAGTCTGATTGCTTCAGCTTGTCCGGTTATCCCGCCTCCATATACATTAACTTTGATGTCATACTGACCTAAAGTCTGTGTTAGTTGAAACGGCTGGGCAACTTTATATTGTAATACTTCTGTTGTAAAATATTCTTTATAGTTTCTTCCGTTGATCGTAAATTCTCCTTTTCCTTCAGAAAGATAAACTCTTGCTACTGATGTTTTTCTTCTCCCTATTTTATGTGTAACTGCCATTATAAACTATTAAATGAAAGCGTTAATATCTAATTTTTTAGGCTGTTGAGCAGCTTGCTCATGCTCAGTTCCTTCATACAGGTATAAATTCTTAAGCACTTTTCTTCCTAATTTATTTTTTGGAAGCATTCCTCTTACAGCATACTCCACTATTCTTTTTGGATCTTTTGCTTTAACATCGGTTACACTTGCGAACTTTTGTCCTCCAGGATATCCTGTATGTCTTACATACTCTTTTTCATCCTCTTTATTTCCTGACAAGATAACTTTCTCGGCATTAATAACTACCACATTATCTCCGCAATCTGCATGAGGTGTAAAATTCGTTTTATGTTTTCCACGCAAAATCTTAGCTAACTTTGAAGCCAAACGCCCTAACTGCTGTCCTTCTGCATCTACAAGCAACCACTCTTTATTTGCGGTTTCCTTATTTGCCGATATGGTTTTGTAACTTAGTGTATTCACTTTTATTTTTTTACCGTTATTAAAAAATTGTCCCAAATAGGGTTGCAAATTTATAAAACATTTTTGACTTACCAAATATCTTGATGATTTTTTACCTTTAAAATTTTAATTAATCTAAAATATATTTAATTTTTTCTATCTAAATATACTTAAATCTAAGTCTAAATAAGGCGAAGAAATACTAGCCGCATCTAAAATACTATGAAATAGGATACTGGTCATATATTTATTATCTTTATTCTTTTTTAACATCTCATGTTTTTCTGGATATTTTCTAATATACTTTTGAGACATCCATATTATACATGCCGGATTACATACTGGAGTAGTATCAGTTCCATGCAACCACATGGAATTTTCTCCTAAATTTTCCCCATGATCGGAAAGATATAGTAAAATGGCCTTTTGATATTTTAGTTTATTAATAATATTCATTAATAGATTATCTGTATATAAAATTGTATTGTCATAAGAGTTTATCATTTGTTCTCTGGTTGATGAGGAGATGATCTTACTATTAATAATCGGCTGAAACTTAGCAAATTCATCTGTAAAATGTGAATTATACCACCAATGTGAGCCTATTGTATGGAGAATGATAAGCTTTTTAGGAGATTGCTCGCGTAATTGAATATTCAAATAAGGAAGAATATCTCCGTCTAACCATTTCCCTAGGGTGTAAGTGGTCTTTCTTATGTTTACAAATTGTATTGTATCACATTCGTTTATAAAATAGGTATATGTTTCTGCAGGTTCCTGATTTCCCAACCATGAAGTTTTAAACCCATTGGTTTTAAACAAATCAACAAATGACCGACTCGTATATGCTTTGTTTTCATTAGAGCTAACTACTCCTGTCATTATTTCCGGAATACTTACATTGGTATATGTTTTTGTTGTAAAAATATGGGGCAATGAAACTACATTTTCTATTTTAGATAACTTAGGTGTTGTATTTCTTTTATATGAATTTATCCCTAAATGATCTGCCCGTAATGATTCTCCTATAACAAAGACCACTACCAAACTATCTTCTGAACAAGAACTTTTTTCACTAATTGATGGACGATACTTTGAAATTTCTTTTTTATTTT
>JAVBRH010000081.1:0-6667 GCA_031548225.1 Apibacter sp. | reverse complement strand
TCCAAACATTCATCCAAAGTTTTAAATAAAACGGTCAGACTGTTGCCTAAAGCTTTTCCGGCAATTTCCTTTCTCGGTAAAGCTTCCAGTTGTTCCTCAATAGCAACAAGTGTCTGCTTTAAAATAGTTTCATCAGTAGTGAGAAATATCACCTGGCTGTCAGGCCCGTGTTCTGCCTGGGAAAGCAGATCAGCCGCTATAAAATCCGGGTGAGCCTGTTTATCGGCAATGACCAATACCTCACTGGGACCGGCCGGCAGATCGATGCTTGTTCCAAATTCCTGGGCATATTGTTTGGCTGCGGTTACGTACTGGTTTCCCGGGCCAAAGATCTTATAAACCTTCGGAACGGTTTCCGTTCCCAGAGCCAATGAAGCAATAGCCTGAATACCCCCTGCTTTATATACTTCCTGTATTCCGATGGTTTTTGCTGCAAATAAAATGGCTGGGTGAATCTTTCCGTTTTTATCGGGCGGGGTACAAAGCACGATTTGTTTACATCCGGCAATTTTTGCAGGAACTCCCAGCATTAATACGGTAGAGAATAGAGGAGCACTTCCTCCGGGAATATATAACCCGACTTTTTCAATCGCCCGTGATTCTCTCCAACACTGAATTCCGGTCTGAATCTCGACTTTTTGAGAAGTTTCTTTCTGGGATAAATGGAATTTTTCAATATTGTTTTTTGCCTGGATAATGGCTTGTTTTAACTCGTCAGAGATCAGGGTTTCCGCTTCCTTAAACTCATGAGCGGAAACTTTTAAGTCGGTTAATTCGACTTTATCAAACTGTAAAGTATACTTTCTTAAAGCTTCATCTCCGGAACTTCTCACTTCTTCGAATACTTTCTGCACAGTTTCCTGTAAGGAAACCTTTTCATTCTCCGGCCGTCGGGTTAGCTCTTTCCAGGTATCGGGTGAAGGATATTGTATAATTTTCATTTTATTAACTAATAATTGAATAACTGAGTAACTGAATGATTGAAAGCTGTTAGCTATTGGCTATTAGCCCTTACTTCTTATATCTTATTTCTTATGTCTAAATAATCATTTTCTCTATCGGGATTATTAAAATTCCCTGAGCGCCTAAGGCTTTCAACTGGTCGATAATATCCCAGAACTCATCTTCCTGTATTACGGAATGGATACTGCTCCAGCCCTGTTCTGCCAAAGGAAGTACGGTTGGACTTTTCATCCCCGGCAACAGGGAAATAATTTGCTCCACGGCATCGTTCGGAGAATTTAATACAATATATTTATTCTCACGGGAATAAATCACTGCCTGAATCCGGAATAATAATTTATCCAGGATTTGCTGCTTTTCTTCAGAAAGTTGGGGTGATTTAATCAGCACAGCCTCGCTGTTGGCTACAGTTTCCACTTCTTTCAGTCCGTTCATCAGAAGGGTGCTTCCAGTACTTACAATATCGAAAATACAGTTTGCCAACCCGATTCCCGGGGCAATTTCCACACTTCCCCCAATTTCCTCTATTTCAACATTTAAACCGTTTTCCTTACAGAATTTATTCAGGATTTTAGGATAAGTGGTGGCTATTTTTTTATTGTTAAAATAAGAAATTCCCGGATAATGCTCATCCTTTGGAATCGCCAGAGAAAGGCGGCAGTTTCCGAAACCTACTTTTCGTATGGTCTCCACTTTCCGGTCTTTTTCCCACACTTCGTTTTCTCCAAGAATACCGATATCCGCTACATTTTGTTCCACATATTGGGGGATGTCGTCATCCCGGAGAAACAGAATTTCAATAGGGAAATTAGAAGACGTAGTTTTTAATTTCTGGTTGCTGTTGGAAATTTTAATTCCACATTCCCTGAGAAGTTCCAGGGATTTTTCGCTTAATCGTCCGCTTTTTTGAATAGCAATTTTCAGTTTGCCCATAATTTTTTCTCTTTTAAGCCTGAGTGAATTCCTACAATAAAAAACCGCCGGATTACTCAGGCGGTTTTATTTATCTTGATATTACAAATACAAAATCAATCATCTACCTTACCTGATGCAAGCTATTAAATGATGATGATGTAAATGTAATTGATTCATTCTTGTTGTTTTTAACAAAGCAAATATATGAAAATTTCGGGAATAAAAATGAAACTGTTTAATAAATTTATCTATGAAGTTTATTGTTATCTTAATCTGAATTTGCTGATAGCTGAGATTCTTCACTCTGCTTCGCTCTGTTCTGAATGACAAGTCTGCACTCAATTTGCCAATTATCTCATTTGCTCAGAGGCCGAATTAGGAATTATGTTTATGTTTTTTATATTAAACTCAAATACAACTAATGGCTAAAAGCTATTAGCTAATAGCTCTAATATACCTTTTTCATCACTTCCACTTCCAGGCTGTCCAGTTTTCCTTCAATGATTTTCAGGAAGTTCCGGAAATGAATGCTTGTATTGTGCTGGTCAATGGCATCCTGAGATTTCCATGAGCCAATGATGATATATTTTAAAGGTTCTTTTGCATCCTGATGCAGATCATAAGAAATGTTTCCTTCTTCCTTCCGGGTTTCATCCACTACTTTATGAAAAGCATTGTTGATTTCTTCGTAGTGTTCCGCCTTAACCAGTAAACCGGCGATAACTTTCATTTCTGTCATGGTTAAGTTGTTTTTGTGTTTAATTCAAATATAGGAATTTTAAAAATGAATGAAAGGGCAAAAAAGCCGGATTTGTAAAAAAAATAGAGGTAGCTTAATTTATTTTCCGAATTAATGCGGGTTTAATGGAAGATTTTATACAGCATTTCCATTAAAATATCTTTGGTAGTTGCATGAGAGGAAACATTCACACCCTTGGACTTCATATCGGCATCCCGGAGGTAGGCAATACAGGCAGTTGTTTTTTTCAGAGAGTAATTTTGGATAGCTGTCAGGTATTCTCCGGCAAAAAACGGATTGATTCTTAATTCCTTGGCAATGTTCTGAGGCGACCTTACCGGAAGGGTATGAACAATCAGTATATTGGTAAATAAGCTGATTAATGTACCGAAAGTAAGCACAATGGGATTGGCCTTCGGGTTCTTCTCGAAATAATCTACAATTTTATAGGCCTGAGTTACATTCTTCTCTACAATCGCCTTTCGCAGTTCAAAGTTGTTGTATTCCTTACTGATGCCGATATTCCGCTCAATAATCTCCGGAGTTATTTTTTTGGAAACTCCTAAAATCAGCCTGAGTTTATTAATCTCGTTATCAATACGGGACAGATCCGTTCCTAAAAATTCGGATAACAGGGCCTTGGATTTTTCATCGATTTCCAGGCCTAAGGATTGACAGAGTGATCCAATCCAGGCAGGAACCTGATTATCATAGAGTTTTTCACTGGAGAAAATATATCCCTGTTTTGCCAGTAATTTAGTTAAAGATTTACGTTTATCCAGGGACTTATACTTGAAATTAACGACTAAAACTGTGGAAGGCTGGGGATTCCGGATGTAAGCCTCAAAAGTTTCGGATTTATCAAAGGCCAAACCTTTGGCTTCCTTAATTATTACTAACTGCCGTTCGGCTCCCATCGGGAATTGTTTGGCTAAAGAAATAACCTGGTCTATATCGGTTTCCGTTCCGTAAATAATATTCTGGTTGAAGGCTTTTTCTTCTTCATTTAAGACGTTTTCTTCCAACAGACCGCTCACCTTGTCGATATAAAAGGGCTCCTCTCCTTCCAGAAAATAAATAGGTAAAAACTTTTTGTTTTTAATATCTTTGACTAAATTATTATATTCTTTCATATTCAGATATGGAACTGCCGGTTTTAAACTTTCCTGAACGTTATAATTTTCAGATCAAAGAGGAAAATTCTCTTTGGTATATTTTTGACGAAGTTAGGAAAAAATGGTTAATTCTCACACCCGAGGAATGGGTTAGGCAGCATACCCTCCGGTTTTTAAAAGCAGAGAAAAAAATCCCCAATTCTGCCTTTCTGATTGAGAAAAAAGTGGAACTCAACCGGCAAATCAAACGATTGGATATTCTATTGTTAAGGAAAACCCAGCCCTGGTTATTGGTGGAATGTAAAGCTCCGGAAGTAGTATTGACACAGGAAAATTTTGAACAAGCAGCCCGGTATAATATCCAGATTCAGGCCAGTTATATTCTTCTTACCAATGGACTGCAACACATCTATTTTCAGTTCGATAAAAACAAGAATGAATATAAGGCTGTGGAAGATTTTGAGTATGGAAAAGATTCCTGATTTTAGAGAAAAAATATTTAAAATGTAAGAATAGTAATTTTAATCTTAAAATTCCATTGTTTAAACGATTAAACAAAAAATTTACAGCAAAAAACACCTTTTTTAGATACCATAATTTCGGTGGAGAATTTTTAGATAGGTTTTAAAATATCCTGTTTTGAAAATTGTTTTTTCTAACTTTGTTTTATAAAAAACAGAAATAAAAACCATGGGAACAACTAATAAAATAGCTTTGGTAACCGGCGGAAGCCGGGGATTAGGAAGAGATGCAGCATTAAATCTTGCTAAAAAAGGAATTAACGTAATTCTAACCTATAATAGTAAAGAAGCGGAAGCTTTGGAAGTAGTAAGGGAGATAGAACAGACAGGACAAAAAGCAGCAGCTTTGCAACTGAATGTAGGGGAAATAAAATCCTTTGATTCTTTTTTTACTCAGGTTTCACAGGTGTTAAAAGAAAAGTTTCAGGCTTCCTGGTTTGATTTTCTGATAAATAACGCAGGAACCGCCCTTTATTCTCTTTTTTCCGAAACTACGGAAGAGCAGTTCGATACGGTTATGAATATTCATTTTAAGGGAGTTTTTTTCCTTACGCAAAAAGCTCTTCCGCTGATTAATGATGGTGGACGTATTGTTAATATTTCCTCAGGTCTGGCACGTTTTTCTTTTCCCGGATCTTCCGCTTATGCATCTATGAAAGGAGCTGTTGAAGTATTGACGAAATATCTGGCAAAAGAATTGGGGCCGCGGGGTATTGCGGTCAATGTTGTCGCTCCCGGAGCTGTTGCAACTGATTTCGGAAATGGTCATGTGAGGGATAATAAAGAGATTAGTGATCAGATCGCAAGCGGTACAGCTTTAGGCCGTGTCGGGTTACCTGATGATATCGGAGGTGTGGTGGCATTCCTTTGCACGGAAGATGCAAAATGGATTAACGGACAGCGTATTGAAGTATCCGGCGGAGTTATGTTGTAAAAGAAATAACTGAATGATTGAGTAACTGAGTAACTGAATAAAGTTAGAAATACGAAGTTAGATTTTAAGAAGCCAGATATTAGACTATGAAATCGTAATTCGTAAATCTAAAATCATAAATCAGTTTAAATTCAGCTTTTGCATAAAGTCATTCATTCCCAAAATCATTAACTGGTAAAGAGACTGGTTGAAAATTTCCATTTCTTTTTTGTTAATGGGATATCCTCCCAGCATTAAAGCCTGTACGTACATAATGTGTACCAGAGCCTCAAACATAAAGGAATCTTCTACCTGAAACAATTTTTGTACTATTTCGTTGTCTTTATTGAAACATAAAGTGGGTATGTTGTCCTCTTCCTTTTTAATGAAATTCTGCAAAGTGGAAGCGAAAGGATTAGCTGATTTTGACAGGTTCTGGATGTTTTTATTGCTCATCGCCTCATCATTGGCAACATAAATGGCAGGGGTATCTATGGGGTTAAATTCCTTGAGTTGTACTTTGCAATAAAATCCGTGAAGCAGATGATTGGCTTTTTTCTCGAAATTGAGATATAATTGGTTTTCGGAAACATTCACTTCCCCAAAATTTTCAAGAATATCCTGAGGGGTTATTTTTTTAAATACAATTTCCGGCATTACCACTTTCATTTTTTCTATCAGATCCGTTTCAAAGCTGTAAGCGGAATTAATGACCGTTTTCCCCTGCGATCCCGCAATACGCCTTATCTGCCGGAAATCATCAATGGAAGGAGTATAATAGATTTCTTCATTATAGGTTTTCAATGAGAGAAAATTCATCATTCCTTTATTGGTTTCAAAAGGAATATAGTCAATAAACATTTTTAACAGATCGGTGTCTTCCACTGCCAGGGCTTTGATATACAAATGGTGGATTTTAATAATCTGTCCCAGTGTATAAGTATCCGAAACAGTAAGATATTTCAGATAGTCCTTAAAACAAAGAGTAAGCTCCTTCTTTGCACTCATCATCAGGCTGTCGTTCATCAGCGCTTCTCTCGAAGCCGTAGGACGCAGGCTGTTAGTGTTTATAATACAGCGCATAAAGGTGGACCATTCAGGAAGTAATCCCTTGGCATCATCACAAAGGAACATTCTCTTTAAATAGATTTTGTTCTGTTTGGAATTTCCGGTAAACTGCACTTTATTAGGCATGATGTAAGCTACTCCCCGGATATCTCCTGCTTCTGATTTTAAAGGAAATGAATCCAGGAAATTCTGGCTAAACAGTTTTTTTCCGTATTCCAGTAATTCTTCTTTGGCGCTTTCCGGGTTTAGCCAGACAGGAACTTTATCAACCAGGGTTTCTGTCCCCTTTTCCGTGATAAATTGTATTTTTATGGGAAGTGCATCTCCGAAATAAAGAATATTTTTCTTGAGTTCTTCTTCTTTGAACAGGGTTTTCCATTCCTTTTTCGGAGTCAGGATAACACGGGTTCCGGCCTTTTCCATAATTTCCAAA
>JAVBRH010000203.1:0-3199 GCA_031548225.1 Apibacter sp. | reverse complement strand
CCAGAATAGGAATATTCAGGCTGTCTGAAAGATAAAAATCAATAATATCCTGATAGCGTCTTAATTTAGCTCCGTGATAACCGCCGATGGATTGATGGAAATAGGAGGTGTTGGTTTCATTGAACGGGCTTAAAAGAAGGTTAAACACACGGTAATGAGCCTTATCGTTCTCTCTGACGGCTTCCAGTGCTTGGTTAACAGGAGCGGCATTTACAATCCGGGCAAGAGTTGGATCTGTTTCCGCCCTCTGGATTTGGGTTTCGCTTACTTCCGTTGGAAACGGGTTTTTATAATATTGTTTATCAACAAAATTTTCATCATTTAAATATCTTTTATCTACTGTCCATAAGTCAAACAAACAAAAAACAGCAATTCCCAGAATAGCATATTCGGGTTTGAACGATTTGATTTGCGTTATGAATAGTAAAGCAGCAGTAATTAAGATAAAGAAAAAAGTTCTCAGTACATCCGACTGGAATAAATTGAAACGATCTTTCCGGATGGCTTGCAGTATTTCACTTTTTATAGTGCTTCCTTCCAAATGTGTATGAAAATCGAATAAACTCATTCCGAATAAATAGAAAACAAGCAGACTTCCTAAGACAATTCCGGAAGTGATTAGTAAGACTTTCTTTTTATAGGAAGGGGTTAATGTTTCATCTTTAAAGTAGGAGTAAATACCCAGAAGAGCCAGCAATGGCAGGGTAAATTCAGCTATAACGAGTGCAGAAGATACTGCACGGAATTTAGTATATAAAGGAAAGTATCCGATCATTAAGTCGGTAAAAACTCCGAAATTCTTCCCCCAGGCAAGAAAAAAACTCAATAAGGTAGCTATGGCCAGCCACCATTTGTATCTTCCTTTGTAATAGAACAGGGCCAGAATTGCGAGAAAGACTACTATAGCCCCCTGATAGGCAGGACCTGCCGTTCCCGGTTGTTCTCCCCAATAAGATCCGTTAAAGCTTTGTTGGAACTGGGCATATTCTTTTTCCGATTTTAAGTTTTGTTGTAAGGCAGATTGAAGATGATCTGGTTTAAACCCTTTTTCATTATTTCCTCCTCCCATGAAGTTAGGGATAAATAGATTTGCAGTTTCCAGTATTCCGTAACTCCAGTGAGTAATATAATCCGTATCCAGTCCCTGATCTACAGGTTTATCGTTTTTTCCGATAGTCAGGTCGGATTTTCCTCTTGTGGTTTCCTGTGAATATTCGTAAGTGGAAAGCAGCCGGGTGGAGTTCATTCCTGCCGATAAAAGAATGGATAAGACGAATAATCCGGTGGAAATTGCAAAGGATTTAAGAGTTTTATCCTTTACTGCATGGATTAGTTCCACTAAACCAAAAATCCCCAATGCCAGAAACAGATAATAGGTCATTTGCGGGTGATTGGCGGCAATTTGTAAAGACAGGAATAAGGTGGAGAGAATAAATCCCCAGACATATTTTCTTTGATATAATAAAAAGACTCCGGCTACAAAAGGAGCAAAATAAGCAATGGTATGTACTTTGGCGTTGTGTCCTGCCGCTATGATAATAAAGAAATAAGTGGAAAAGGCAAACATAAGGCTTCCCAGAAGTGCATATTTCCAATTTTTCAGCCAGACCATTCCTAAAAGGAAAAATCCGCCTAATAATAAAAACAGGTAACCGGCAGGAGCGGGGAAGAAACGCAATACTCTATCTATACTTTTGATAACATCCGAAGGAAAGGCTGCTCCCATCTGGTAGGTAGGCATTCCTCCAAACATAGAGTTACTCCAATAAGTGTCTTCACCGTGTGCTTTACGGTAATCTTCCAGTTCGTGCGCTCCTCCTTTATAATGGATAATATCCGGTTGGGATATGTATTTTCCTGATAATAAGGGGGTAAAATATGAGAAAGAGATAAGGGTAAACAGAACCAGGCACCCTATGACCGGAAGTAAATATTTATTTTTTTTCATTTTCCTTTGCTTCAATTTCTTCGTAATCAACGGTTTCTGCTTCCCAGTTTATGTCTTTTTTGAGAGAAGATTTTGTTTTTTGCTGATTGAACTGGCTGGTTTTTGAGGGATTATTTCCCGATACATTTGGGCTGAATAACCGGTTAAGAAATTTAAAAACAAAATAGGCAACAACTGCAAATAAAATAAATTCTAGTAATCTTCCCATTTTTTATTTCCTTTTCAAGTTTTAATTAATATAAGTGTTGTTTATAGTCTTTTGCACCACTTTTTCGGACTGTTCTCCTTTTTTAGCAGACCGGGTTTCCGTAGCAGTTATATTAAAACTGGCATTGGAAATCCATCCGGATTTGTTATCAATAATGATTTTTCCGCTTTGGGTACCGCTGAATGATATTTTAAAGGTAATTCCCTCTTTTGTATCGGATTTGGACTGGGAAGGAAGTGAACCCTGAACACGTATTTCCGTAGTATTTTCATCTACTTTTACCAACTGATTGTATCCCTGATCCTTCCGGGAAGGATCGCTGTTCCATTTTTCTCCTATTTTTAAACCTTTAGGAGGAAATACAGTCATGGAACTTTCAAATTGAGCTTTAAGTGATTCCGGGTTAAGACTTTTCTTTAATACAGCCATGAAATCATTCAGTTCTTTTTCTTTTATTTCTCCGCTCAATGAAGATTTCACTTTATTATAAATAGCATCTATTCCGCTTATATCGGATATTTTTCCGTACACATCCATATTCATAGTGAATGTATTTTCAGTAATGGCTTTTTGAAGTTTCCACATTTTTGCCATATCCGGATTATCGGGTTTTTTCCCGTTGGTATCAAATACGGCTTGTTGTCCGTCGGCTTTGGTAATTACTTTTTTTCCGCCTAATTTGACCTGCAGGGTATAGATTCCGTCTTTAGCACTTAATACGGTAAAACTGGCCGGTTCATAAGTCTCCTGTGAAACGGTAATTTGTTTTTTATCTGGGAGAGTGGTGATCTGCTTATTAATGCTTTTGGAATTGAGGGTATAAGTCTTTCCTGTTTCCAGAACATACTTTAAATGATATAAACTATCTTTATCCTGATAAATTCCGGTTTCTATTACCGGAGTAATAGTTGCAGGAGTTTCATTATTGGCAGAATTAGTACCGGATGAAGAAGAGGTATTTTCTTTGCCCTGAGTAGAGGAAGAAGTGAGTTGGTTTGATTTTTCCTGATTTTTACAGGATATAAGGAAAGCACCCAGTAAGG
>JAVBRH010000130.1:0-2623 GCA_031548225.1 Apibacter sp. | reverse complement strand
GAAGGGTATCAGACTTTGGAAGACTATCAGGAAAATATCCGGGAAATCCGGGAAATTGTAAAAGGGAATATTTCCGGCCCGTTGCAGTCTTTACGAAAAAAAATGCTGGAATATGCTCAGAAAACGGAGTTTGAAAGGGCTCAGCAGATTAAGGAAAAACTGGAATTACTGGAAAAATACCAGGCGAAATCTACGGTGATTTCTCCGGTCATTTCCGATGTGGATGTTTTCGGAATTGTTTCCGATGAATCTTCAGCCTATGTGAATTATTTTAAAATCGTAAAAGGAAGGATTGTCCAGTCCTATACTACTGAGATAAAAAAGAAACTGGAGGAGCAGGAAGAGGAAATACTCGAAAAAATTATTATAGATATCCGGGAGAGATTTCAATCTTTTTCCAAAGAAATTTTCATTCCTTTTCCTATAGAATTGGAAATTCCCCAGGTAAAGTTGTCGGTTCCTAAAATAGGGGATAAGAGAAAAATCCTGGATTTGTCGGAAAGGAACGCCAAAGAATACCGGATAGAAAAGTTGAAACAGGTAAAAATAGTAGATCCGGAACGTCATTCCAACCGGATTATGGCAGAAATGAAAAAATTGCTTCATTTGCCGGAAGAGCCTCGCCTGATTGAGGGATTTGATAATTCCAACATTCAGGGAACTAATCCGGTTTCTGCCTGTGTGGTTTTCCGAAATGGAAAACCGAGTAAAAATGAATACCGTATTTTTAATGTGAAATCCGTGGAGGGGCCCAATGATTTTGCCACTATGGAAGAAGTAATCCATCGAAGATACAGGCGTCAGCTAGAAGAAGGAAGTGAGCTGCCCCAGTTGATTCTTATTGACGGAGGAAAAGGACAGTTGAGCTCTGCATATAAGTCATTGGAATTGTTAGGACTTGCGGGGAAAATCCCTATTATCGGAATAGCAAAACGTCTGGAGGAAATTTATTTTCCTCATGATTCCATTCCTTTGTATCTGGATAAAACTTCGGAAACTTTAAAGGTATTGCAGAGAGTAAGGGATGAAGCCCACCGATATGGAATTACCCGTCACAGGAATAAGAGAAGTAAGAAAACCTTTACTACGGAACTGGATGTTATTCCAGGAATAGGAGAGAAGACCATTCAACAATTATTGGGGCATTTTAAATCTGTTCAGGCTATAAAACAGGCATCGGAAGAAGAAATTGAAAAACTGATAGGAAGAAAAAGAACAGATATTCTGATACAGTATTTTCAGACAGAAAAAGAAAAATAATCGATGATTCATCTATGTATTATCCCTGTTCGTCTTTATGAATTGATAATTTATATAGTAACCTTAAAACAGTATTAAATAAAGGTGGTACTTTTGTTTAATAATGTTCAGTAAAATTTTAAGATGATGAAAATAACAACAATTTCAAAATTAGTTTTGGCCTGTACTTTGGCAGTATTTAGTTTTCAATCTTGTGATACTCAGGGGTCTTCTGTAGCATCCAATACAAGTTTAAACTTAGTGAAACAACTTCTGACTTCCAGCACCAATCAGGGATTTTCGATATTGGGAGATACGAAAGCGTTTCTGACTAATGCGTTGATCGAAGCGGTAATGCCGGACGAATTAAAAAGTATTAATACGAAGTTGCAAAATGCAGGATTGGGAAGCCTGGTGGAGAAAGAAAAGCAATATATAGGAAAAGCGGCAGAAGCATCTGTAGATGTGGCTAAACCTATTATTACTTCCGCCATACAGGAAATGACTATATCAGATGCCGTTTCTATTTTATCCGGAGGGAAAGGGGCTGCCACCCAGTATCTGAAAAATAAGACGCAGGACAAATTGATCGCTGCCATTCAGCCTCAGGTGGAAAGTCAGTTAAATTCTAACGGAGTAACCACCTTGATTAATAATGCAACTAAAGATAAAACCCTTCAAACTGCTATAGGGCTTATTTTAGGAAATAAACAAACTACAAGTACGGATGTAAGCGGTTCTATCAGTCAGTATGCTTCTAAACAGATTGTAGATGGTTTATTTGAAGTAGCCAAAGATTATGAAGTAAAAAATTCGAGTTTGGGAACCAATATTTTAAACTCTGTTTTGGGAGGAGGTTCGAATTAATAACCGGAACTTGTAACATCGAAAAAACAGGATAATAATAAAAAGCCGGCTTTAAAAGCCGGCTTTTACAATAACTAATAATAATGTAAACTTAATTTACTCCTCCACCTAAGGATCTATACAGGTCTATCGCTGCCTGAAGTTGTTGAAGCTTGTCATTCACCTGACTCAGTCTGGCGTTTAACAGGTTTTGTTCGGCGGATAGAACTTCCGTATAATTTGCATTACTAAATATCAATAATTGTTGAGTATAATCAACGGATTTCTCCAGGGCTTCTATTTGTAAACCTCTGTTATGATCTTTACTTTTGGCCTGTTGGTAGGAAAATAAAGCGTTGGATACTTCTATACTTGAATTTAATACGGAATTTTTAAAATTCAATAAGGCTTCTTCCTGCTGAGCCTGAGATATTTTCAATTGGCTTTTTAATTTTCCCTGATTGAAAATAGGCTGGGTTAATCCTCCCATTATGTTGGCAAAAAGGTTGGAATAATCAAAGAAATTAGTCAAATTCTT
>JAVBRH010000177.1:0-7155 GCA_031548225.1 Apibacter sp. | reverse complement strand
CAGAATTTTATGCTGGTATTCTTTCGGTATCTTGAAAAAACTGAAAACCATGATAAATACAAACAGATTATCTACGGACAGAGCTTTTTCAATCCAGTAGGCAGACTGAAACTGGGAGAATTTTTCCAAAGCGAACTTAGCCCCGTCTGCTTCCTTAAATACAAAATAGACAATCCCACTAAAAATCATGGCCAGGGAAATCCATATCACAGACCATGTAGCCGCTTCTTTATTGGTAATGGTATGGGATTTTTTGTTTAAGATTCCGAGGTCAAGAAGTAGCATGATGATAATTGAAACCGCAAAGATAGTAATCAATCCGGGGTGGTTCAGCATATTATCCTGCATAGTGTTTTCAATTTTTTTAAGTTTCAAAGGTACTTAATTTTTTGGATAGAATGGTAAAAAAGTAAGTAGTAAATGGGACAATATACCAATTTACCAATAATTGAATAACTGAATTTATTAATTGGCATATTGACTTATTGGCAAATTCTAACTTCGTCAATTGTAATTCGTCAATCTAAGATCTCATAATCTTATATCTAAATTATTTGTAATTTTACTAAAAAAAGTGAGGATATCTAACTTACATACGGTAGAGCTGGACGGGATTGATAAAATAATCCTGGAAGCTTTGATGGAAAATTCGAAAATCCCGATATCCCAAATAGCTAAACAGGTTGGGGTATCCTCCACAGCTATACACCAGAGAATTAAAAAACTGGAAGCAGCTCATGTAATCGAAGATCCGGTAACTCCATTGAATTACCGGGCATTAGGATATAAAACCACTGCTTACGTAGGAGTTTTTCTGGAGAAATCGGCGCATTATAAAGATGCGATTGCCGATATGATGAAAATCCCGGAAATTATTGAGGCCCACTTTACCACCGGTAATTATGCCATTTTTATAAAAATCTTATGCAAGGATAACGACCATTTAATGCAAGTGCTAAGAAACGGAATTCAGGGAATCAAAGGAATTGAACGAACGGAAACCATTATTTCCCTGGAACAAAGCATTTCGAGACAGATCAAACCATAACAACAAATTGTTTATTGTAAGTCCAAAAGTGGTTTTTTATTATTTTTTTGTATCTTTCATTACACAAAAAACTTAAACTAAGTCTTGGTACTCGCTTTTTTGGATTTGATTACTTTGGTTTGAAGCCATTGTACTATTTGGGCACCCAGCCAGGAAAAAGGGAAAAAGATAAAAAACAGGCTAACAACATACCAGGTAGGATGACCTTTAAAAATGAAAACGAAGACAATAGCTGCTATTAGTAAAATAAATCCTATCAGCATAGCATAGGCTCTTTTCGCTGTTTTTACAATTAAAGCACAAACCACCCCTCCTAACAGGGAACCTACTCCTGATGATATTAACAGAGCTATAAAAAATTCTCCTTTTGCTGTTCTTACTATGGATTTCCAGTGTTCTATAGGGAGTCCTTTGTAATCGTAAGGAATCCAATAGGAATTAATCATAACTGAAAAAGTAATAACAGTGATGGCGACTAAAAGTCCTAATAAAACGGCGGCAGTATTTCTAATCATTTTTTTCGTTTTTTACTCTGAAGCAATTACAGAAATTTCAATAGATACATTTTTAGGTAACGCAGCTACCTGAACACATTCCCTGGCAGGGAAAAGGTCGGAAAAATAGGATGCATAGATTTCATTTACCTTACCAAAATCGTTCATGTCCGTTAAGAAGATAGTAGTTTTAACCAGATGATTCCAGGAAAGTCCGGCCTTGACAAGAATGGCTTCTATATTTTTCATTACCTGATGCGTTTGTTCTTCTATGGAAGAAGGGATTTGTTGCGTTAAAGGATTGACAGGAATTTGCCCGGAAACAAATAAAAAATTATTGAGTTTAATTGCCTGAGAATAAGGACCTATAGCAGCAGGAGCCTGATCTGTATTTATACTGTTTTTAGTCATTTTTTAAAATACATTTGGATTTATAAATATACTAAATTTTTAAAAATTAGTCTGATCATTAAAATTTCTGGCCTCATATTTTACTGCATCTTTCAATATGTTGGTTTTAATACCTATATAAAAATTCCAGGTCTTATTATATCCGTAAGAAATAGGAACCCAGTTGAATAATATATCGAAACTTCTCAAATCCCTCATAAAAGTCAGCCGGGTATAACCGAATTTTTTAGCATCCAGGTCATAGTTGGTAGAGACCATGATTTTCCAGTAAGGAGCAGGGGAAATTTCCCCGGTAAAATTAACAGTAGCAGAAGTAAGGGCAGTCGGGTTAAATTCTTTAGCCCAGGAATAATTCAGACCGATATCCAGCCTCCAGGGAATATCGAAATGAGCATAATTTTCATTATCAAAATAATATTTCTCATATCGGATAGTTCCGGCTCTTTTATATTTTGAAGCAGTGTTTTCTTCTTTCTTTTTTCCAAAAAGAGTGGGATCCAGAGAAAAGGTTAAGTTCATAGTATAACTGGCTATACTGAAGTGTCCAAATTCATCTACATTATAGCCTTGTTTGCCGGGATCATCAAAAACGATTTTATAAGGATTGATCCTCATCCCATAATTGACCCGTAACCTTGAATTAATAAGGGAAGTGGATGCCGTAGCGTCAATAGGCGCCCATCTGAGAGAATCCGCAGCAAAATTGTAAGCGGTGTAAATATTTAAGGACTCAAATATTTTGATTTTTCTTACTCCGTTGGTTTCCTTTTTATTTCTGACTTTCATTTCCAGGTTATTGGCAAGGTTTATTCCCAGGGAACTGGTTTCATAAGCAGAAGGATTGTTTAAAACACCTCCGGTAAAATAGGAATATTTTACCTTTTTTCCATCTTTATCCGTATAAGTTCCGTAGTACCCCCAGGAATCTCTTGAAAAATCGGGCATATAATTATAACTGATAGTGGGAGTGATCATATGGCGTATAGCCTGAATCATAGAGCCCTCTCCAAATTTAGCCATCCCGTATAAAGTGGTGGATAAATTCGCTGCTCCGTTGAAAGTTCGGTAAGATTCAAAACCGTTTTTTTGAGTAGTGATGAGAGTGTCGGTTACGGAATCATAATTCTCTCTGATGGTTTTTGTAGTAGAAGCCTCCGTATAATTTCCGGTTACTCCCAATTGGAAATAATTGAGTACAGTAGTAGTGGTTCCAAAATCTATCTGGTTTGTCATCCCGTTTTTTGAATTGTCAAACATACGGGAAGAAAACATATCATCTGTGTTAGTAGTAAGTGAATTTCGGAGATTCATCTTATAACTCATGTATATACTTTGCAATACCCCCTTCTTGGCTCCTGATTTAGGTGCGAAGGGATAGATTTGAGGCATAGTCACCGAGAGAACAGGTAAATCCATAGATACCAATCCGGTAGTTATATTCTGGGAAGCAGAAGCATTTAAGGAAATGGTAAAAGGATTGTTATTAAATCTTTTAACCAGAGCTATGGAAGAAGAGGTCTGATTATTATTCACAGACCCGTTTATGGCATTTTGATTGTATATACTGTTGTTGTAATAGTTCTGGCTTACGAAATTAATGGAGCTGTTGAAAGAAAGATTAGGACTGGCTTTCGGATTTTGGACGTGATACCACGTTATTCTGTAGTTTTCCGTTTCCGAGTAATCGCTCAATCCTTTCGTACTTGTAATGTTCTTTTCATAAATGACATTAAAGTTTCCTGAGTATTTATACCGGTTTACATATCTGAACCGGTTATCTATAGACCAGCTTCCTTTGGTATAAACCCCGAACCGGGATTCCCAGTCCAGATAATCCCCGAAAGGTACATAAAAACCCCATCTTTCCAGATAAAACCCTTTAGACTGGCGTTCCCCGAAAGTCCCTATAAGTATCCCTGCTGCCCGTTTTTTACCAGTAGAAGGAAGATACATAAAAGGGATAAGAAAAGGAGTAGGTACCTGTTCTATAACCATATTGGTTGGGCCGGCAATTAAATCCTTACCTCCATCCGGTTTATTAATAAGTTTTAATTTATTAGTACGAAATTCGACATCTGTAAGAGAATCTTTTTTGGCTATGAAGTATTCATCCGGAGTCATGATGCCCTCTCTCATATAATAATCCTGTTCATTAGCCTTTTTAGCCTTTTTAGCAATAATCACCATTCCTTCTTCCTCAGTTCTCACATTAAAAGCAGTTCCCTGCTTGGTATTCATATTAAACTGGGCTTCTGTATATTCAAAATTTTTTCCTCCCTGTGTGAAGGTAATATTATCCACAATCTTCCCTAAGCTGTCCACCTTTCCCCGGGCAAAAACATCTCCTGTATTCCAGTCCATAACAATATAATCCGCAGAAATGGTCATGTCCTGATAACTTACTCTTGCATTATGAATGAGGTAAGTTAATTTTTTAGAAAAGAGATTCCGGATCTCATCCCCTTTAGCATCTACAATATCTTCCAGTTTTTCCTTTTTTACTTGTATCGTGTCCGAAGTTTTTTGCTGGGAGCCGGGGGCATTTTTATTTCCTTCCTGTGCTAAGAGAATGTTAAAAATTAGTAAGAATAAACAAAGTATATTATATTTGAGGCTCGAATTGTTCAAAGCTAATAATTCAGGTAAATTTAGTGTTCAAAATTAATCAAAAAAAAGAATTAATGCGAGTTTTAACAATTTTTAACTTAAAAAGCATAGCAATTATAATCTTCATTTTTAGTATTAACTTCTCTTATTCTCAAAAAAAAGATTTTAAACTGGTGTTGGATGCAGGTCATGGAGGGAACGATTATGGAGCCCAGGGGCCTTATGGTAACGAAAAAGATGTGAATTTGTCATTGGTTTTAAAAATAGGAGCACTAATAGAAAAGAACAATAAAGATGTTCAGGTTATCTATACCCGGAATACAGATGAATTTATACCTTTGATGACTCGTGCAGATATAGCCAATAGAAATAAAGCAGACCTGTTTGTTTCCATTCATTGCAATTCAAGTCCTAAAAGCTCTCCTTACGGAACGGAAACTTTTGTTTTAGGGCCTCACAGGAACCGGGATAATTTTGAAGTGGCAAAAAGGGAAAATGAGGTAATTTATATGGAGAAGGATTATGAAACCAAATATGAGAATTTTAATCCCGATTCTCCTGAATCCGTAATCGGACTTACCTTAATGCAAAATATTTACCTGGAGAACAGTTTAAAACTGGCAAGTTATGTAGAAGACAACTTCAAAAAGGAAAATAGATTGTCAAGAGGTGTAAAACAGGCAGGATTCCTTGTTTTAGTACAGACAGCCATGCCTGCAGTACTGATAGAAAACGGATTTGTTTCTAATTATCAGGAAGGAGAATATCTGGCATCAGATAGCGGGCAAAATGCGATAGCAAAAAACATTTATGATGCTTTTGTCAGCTACAAAAAGGAATTTGATAAGAAATCCGGTAAAGAGGATACTGGCCAGGATGTAGGTCAGGATACAAAAGAAAAACCAATAGAAAACACCACTCTGAAAGTACAATTTTTAGCCTCATTCAATAAATATGGTCAAAGTGCCGTACAACTCAGAGGTTTGAAAAATGTAGAAATCATAAAATCCAATGGGAAGTATGTTTATTATACGGGAAGTACCAATTTGAAATCGGAAAGTGAAAAGAACCTCAAAACAGCTAAAGAAGCCGGTTTTTCCGATGCTATGATTGTTGAGTTCCAAGATAAAGAAGCATTGAAGAATGAATACTACACTATTGAGTTGTTGGCTTCTGTAAAGAAATATAAAGAAAAAGATCCTGTTTTTAAAGGATTGAATAACGTAGTAAGGGAAAGGAACAATGACGTTTATTTTTATACCAGCGGAAAAGTGACTAATTACGAATCAGCAAAAAGACTATTGGAAAATATTAAAAAGTTAGGATTCCCTGATGCCGTGATTTCCCGTATTCCAGCTCAGTAAACCCTGATTGATCCGTCAGGAATTTTTTAAACTTTCAATAAGTTTCTCAAATTTTTTCTCACTCATCAGTTCATGAGTTAAAAAACGGTTTTGGTAATACAATCCGAAAGTACCCCAGGGACTTCCCTTCTCCTGAGCTTCCTGATATGAATTTAGTTTTATACTGTTTACAGGAATATGATTTTCATTGGAAACCCGGGAGAGCAGATGAACATATTCTTCCATGAAAGGACATTGATTGGAATAAATAAAGGTAAAGCCTTCCTTATTCTCAACTATTCTTTCAGCTTTAACTTTTTCTGAAAATTTCGGACTGTTCGCTTTTTTGTTGAATTTCAATTCCAGTAATTCAAAATAAGGAGGAGCAGAATCAATAACCTCAAAACCCTGTTTCAAATAGAATTTTTTATCCGTTAGAAAAGGCTGAGTTTTGGTGCTGCTGATAACTACAATTCCATCCATTTTTTTATTTTTTGCATCCTGAATACACTCCTGAAGAAGCTGTACAGACAATCCTTTTCCTTTGTATTGCCCCGATACCCACAGGCAATTGATAACCATGTAGTTTTCCCCCTTAATGGGTTTCCAGACTGTTTCAATAGGCATATATTCAATAAAAACTTTTCCCCTTACATTGAACTTTTTGAAGATCAATCCTTCTGAAAATCTTTTTTTCATCCACTCTTTCTTGGATTGAGCCCGGTTTTTGTTTTGCTTGTCGGAGCCGATAGCACAGCAGATATGCTCCTGCTCTATATTAGTTTTGTCAACAGTAAGAATTTCCATATGTAGAAATTTAGTAAGATAATAAAGGTAAGAAACTATTTTTGACTTTCTATGAAAAAGACGATCTTTATAGTTTAGATTAAAATTTAGTATATTTGGTAACCATAAATTGAAATGATTTGAATATTGTTTTATGAAAGAAAAAAATATCATTCTATCCATAATAATTCCTGTTTATAATACAGGAGCTTTGTTAAAGGAAACAATAGAGAGTATCAGACAGGTTAATTTTTCTTATCCATATGAAGTAATATTAATAAATGACGGATCCACTGATCAGGTAACATTAAAGTTACTGGACACCTACAGATCCGAATTTAAAGTGTTAGATAAAGATAATGGAGGAATTTCCAGTGCGAGAAATTTAGGAATTTCTCAAGCCGAAGGTAAATACATCCTGCCTTTTGACGGTGATGATCTTATGTATAAAAATCACTATGATTTG
>JAVBRH010000120.1:0-2987 GCA_031548225.1 Apibacter sp. | reverse complement strand
ACCGTACGTGAAAACTGGAAAAAAGACCTTCCTACTGCTTATGAAGGAATACAGTTTTTATTTAAAAAACCGCTAACTCAGGAAGAAACCGCTTCTCTAAATGAATATAAAGAAGTGGTAAAGAAAGAATATCAATCCACTCATTTTGTCGATGGGAAAGAGAAAAAACAGTTGTTTAAAGAAGTTAAAAAGAAACTCAAAAAAGAAATAAAAGAAGCCACCCGGGGATGGGAAACCTATCCTTTCGGGTATAAAAAATAAAAGAAAAATGAAACAAATACTGAACAGACTATTTGAACACCAATATCTTAACCGGGATGAAGCAAAAGAGGTGCTGACCAAGATGGCGGCAGGAGAATACAATGATTCCCAGATTGCTGCTTTCATCAGTGTTTTTCTAATGAGAAGCATAAGTACCGATGAATTTTTCGGATTCCGGGATGCTTTACTCAGCCTGTGTACTGATGTAACCTCATTACAGAAATATGATCCGGTGGATATTGTAGGAACGGGAGGAGATAATAAAAACACCTTTAATATTTCCACTTTATCCTGTTTTGTAGTGGCAAGTGCCGGATATAAAGTTGCCAAACATGGGAATTACGGAGCAACTTCTGTAAGTGGTGCATCTAACGTAATGGAACAGCATGGAATGAAATTTACTTCAGATGTGGATAAGCTTGAAAAATCGTTAGATCAATGTAATATAGCTTATTTGCATGCCCCATTGTTTAATGACGCCATGAAGGTAGTCGCTCCCGTACGAAAGGCTCTCAGAGTCCGCACTTTTTTTAATATGTTGGGACCGGTAGTAAATCCGGTAAAGCCCAAAAAGAATGTATTGGGAGTATTCAACCTGAAAATGGCACGGTTATATTATTATATTTACCAGGATACGGATTCTGATTATACCGTATTGCATAGCTTAGACGGATATGATGAGATTTCCCTGACCGATGATTTCAAGGTTATCAGTAAGCAAGGAGAAAATATATTTTCTCCGGAAGAAATCGGACTGGCAAGGTGTGGACAGGAGGATCTGGACGGAGGAAAGACTCCGGAAGATGCTTCCCGTATTTTTGATGAGGTATTGAATAATACGGCTACCCCGGCACAAAAAAATGCCGTATTGGCCAATTCCGCCTTTGCCATTCGCACCATAAATCCGGGCTTTTCCATTGAAGAATGTATAGAACAGGCAAAAGAAGCACTGGAAAGCGGAAAAGCTAAAAAAACATTTACAGAATTTTTACAGTTAAACAGTTAATAATCGGGATATATGGCTACTATTTTAGATAAAATTATTGCTAATAAGCAGAAGGAACTGGAAAAACAAAAAGAGCGGGTTTCCATTCAGGAATTGGCTAAAAACATTACGGATACCCAGAATCCATATTCGTTTAAAAAATCACTGGAGCAGTCTTCTACTGGTATTATAGCCGAGTTTAAACGCCGTTCGCCTTCCCGGGACTGGATATTCAAAGATGCAAAGATAGATGAAGTCATTCCTCTTTATTCCCAAAACGGAGCGAGTGCTATTTCCGTATTAACGGATCTGGATTTTTTCGGGGGAACTCTGGATGATCTCCAAAAAGCGCGAAGCCTTACCATTACACCGCTTCTCCGAAAGGATTTTATGGTTGATGAATATCAGTTATACCAGGCAAAATTATCAGGGGCGAATGCTATTTTATTGATTGCAGCAGCATTATCCATAAATAAAACCCGGGAATTAGCAGCCAAAGCCCAGGAACTGGGATTGGATGTTTTACTTGAAATCCATAATGAAGAGGAACTTAATCATATCAGCGATTGGGTGGATGTGGTGGGAGTGAATAACCGGAATTTGAAAACCTTTGTTACGGATGTGAACATTTCCCTTGAACTGGTAAATAAAATTCCTGATGAATTTGTGAAAATTTCGGAAAGCGGAATTTCCTCTGTTGAAACTGTAAAAGAATTGCAAAAAGCCGGATATAAAGGGTTTTTGATGGGAGAGAACTTTATGAAAACTCCGGATCCGGGAAAAGCATTGGGAGAATTTATTGAAGAATTAAATGGAAGATAAAAAAAATTATACGGTTTCCAAAAAATGCAAGAATTGCGGACAGGTAGATGAATATTACTTTACTAAAAAAGAAGTCGCTTTCTGGAAGTATGGAGATGTTCATAAGAAAAAATGTTCCCAATGTGGTTCTTCGGAATTTGAGTTTGTGAGTTATCCTTCAATAGAAGTAGACGAAGAACTGATGAAAGAATGGTCAATAGATGAAACATTGTATTTCCTTTCACAAGATGAAGAAATTTTTTTAGCAGAAAAAAGATATATAGATTTAATAATCCGGTTTTTAGATGATCCTGACATTCTTTTGAGAAAAAGAAGAGTATTGATAGAATCTCTTTATGTAATTATCTATGATATTTTAGAAGGTTTGGCAGAACATCCGCTTTTAACCAATGTAGCCTGGATAGGAGAAAAAATAGAAAAAACACCCAGGGAAAAAGAAGCTGATTCCCTAATACTTCAAAAAATAAAGAAAGCTTTACTGGAAAGGAAACATTTGCTTATAGAAGCAGATGAATATATTTGGCAGTATTTAAGAGAAGTAGTATATCCGTTTTTGGGGATACAGTTTGAAATGATAAAAATTAAGGTATGTGGAATGAAAAATCCGGAGAATATTTTGGAATTATCAAAACTTCCGGTAAATTTTATGGGATTGATTTTTTATCCTAAATCTCCCCGATATGCCGGAGACTTGGAATTGGAAAAATTGAATGAATTATCGGAGCATTATAGGGTGGGTGTGTTTGTCAATGAAGATCCGGAAATAGTAACAGAAAAAATACATACTTATAAACTAACTCATATTCAGTTGCACGGCAATGAATCTGTAGAATATTGCAAACAAGTATCGGATAAAAATCGGATGACTTTTATTATTAAAGCATTCAGTATTGCCGATATTTCTGACCTGAAAAAAACA
>JAVBRH010000103.1:0-7114 GCA_031548225.1 Apibacter sp. | reverse complement strand
CGTTTTTTTCTGGCATATAAAGATAATAAGATTGTTGGCAGAATTGCAGCCATTATCAATCGGTTTGAGACAGAAAAGCAAAACAAGCTGAAAATGCGTTTCGGATGGTTTGATGTGATTGATGATATAAGTGTAACTCTGGCTCTTTTGGATAAGGTTTTCGAAATAGGCAGGTCTCATGGCCTTGAATATGTTGAAGGGCCTGTGGGTTTTTCCAACTTGGATAAGGCCGGATTGTTAACTTGGGGCTTCAATGAGAGGTCGGCTATGCTTACCTTATATAATCACGAATATTATAAAACCCATTTGGAAAAACTCGGTTTTGAAACAGCAAGTGAATGGGTGGAAAACTATATCTCCATACCTGAAAAACTTCCGCAAAAAGTAATAGATATTTCAAAAATCGTTCAGAAAAGATATGATTTGAATATCATAAGGTTTCAAAATTCGGAAGATATGAAGCCTTATCTGGAACCCATGTTTTCCTTATTGGAAGGAACCTATAGTTCTTTGGAATCCTATGTCCCTTTTTCCAGAAAAGAAATTGAATATTACAAAAAAAAGTATCTGAAAATTCTCAAGCCCGAATTTGTAAGCTGTACTACTGACAAGGAAGGGAATCTTTGTTCTTTTGCCATTACCTGTCCTTCTTATGCTGAAGCGCTTCAAAAAGCAAAAGGAAAATTATTCCCATTCGGATGGTATCATTTACTTACTGCTATAAAAAAAGCGAAAACAGCGGAGTCTATTTTAATAGGAATCCATCCTAAGTATCAAAAGAAAGGAGTAACCGCTCTTGTTTTTTGTGAAATTTTCAATACATTGAAAAAATATAACATGAGGTATTTGGAAACTAACCCTCAATTGGTTGAAAATCTTAGTGTTCAACTTTTATGGACGGATTTTAATCCGGTCGTTCACAAAAGGAGAAAAACTTTCCGAAAGATTATTAAGCAAGATTAAATAATTTTTTCGTTTTCAAAATTCCCCATCTTTTTAAAAAATTATTATCCATCTTTTGTATTTTATTCCATTTTTTCTTATAAAGATAAAATCTTTTGTGTATTTCTTAGATATAGGGAGGTGTCTATTTCTAAAAAAATTGAATAGGTTATTATTTATAAAAAAATGGCATGGTTTTTTCTATGATTATGTCATATTAACATTAAAAAAATTACCATCATGTTTGAAATTTTCAAAGACAAGTCAGGAGGTTTTCGTTTTAGATTAAAAGAAAAAAGCGGAACCGTGATTTTAGCAAGTGAAGGATACACTCAGAAAACCAATTGCCAGAAAGGAATTAGTTCTGTAAAAAGAAATTCTAAAAATGAAGATCGTTTTGAATTAAAACAATCGTCTAATAAAAAGTGGTTTTTCAATTTAAAGGCAGGAAACGGTCAGATAGTAGCAACAAGTGAGCTTTATGACAGTGAACCTAATGCGAAAAATGGAATCAAAGTAGTAATAGGCACTGCCCCTTCTGCCAGTACAACCGATTTATCTAAATAGAAAAAACCTAAAATGTTATGAAAACAAAAGCCATCCCGTTGAGGATGGCTTTTCCTATTCTTTGTTTATAAAGAGTATTAATTTCCGTATCTTTGCTCCTTATTTTTTATTAGTGTATTAAAATAAAAAATTAGAAGATAAATTTAGTAACAGATTGAAAACAAGAACTAAAAAAATAAAACTTGAAGAAAATCCCGATGTGGTTTTTGTTAAGAATGCCCATCTTCATAATCTGAAAAATATAGATGTTTCCATTCCCAAAAATAAATTAACAGTCATTACCGGAGTTTCAGGAAGTGGAAAATCTACTCTGGCTTTTGATACTTTATATGCTGAAGGGCAACGGCGTTATGTGGAGAGTTTGAGTTCTTATGCCCGGCAATTTTTGGGAAAACTGGAAAAACCTCAGGTAGATGATATCAAAGGACTGGCTCCTGCCATTGCCATACAACAGAAAGTGATTTCCGGGAATCCCCGTTCTACGGTTGGGACTACTACCGAGATTTACGATTATTTACGATTACTGTTTTCAAGAGTAGGACGGACTTATTCTCCCGTTTCAGGGAAAGAAGTAAAAAAAGATGAAGTTACAGATGTTGTAAATTATATACAATCGTTGCCTGTAGGAGGGAAATATTTGTTACTGGCGCCTTTAGACTGGAAAAACAAGGATTTTACATCTGTTTTAAATATACTGAAAGGACAAGGATATGTCCGGCTGGAAATAGGAGAAAACATAGTTACCATTGAAGATTTAGAAAGCTTTGGGTTTTCCCCGGAAGAAGATACAGAGATAAATCTGGTTATTGAGCGGTTTTCCATAGAACATGGAGAAGAATTTTTACAACGGTTTGCAGATAGCGTTCAGATTGCTTTTTACGAAGGAAAAGGGAGTTGTTTCATAAAAAATGGAGAGAGTCAGGAAATTAAAAATTTTTCCAATGCTTTCGAACTGGACGGCATGCAGTTTTTGGAACCGACTATTCATTTCTTTAGCTTTAATAATCCTTATGGCGCTTGTCCTGTTTGTGAAGGGTATGGGAAAATATTGGGAATTGATGAAGATCTGGTAATTCCTAATAAAAATCTTTCCATTTATGAAGATGCGGTAATTGCTTGGAAAGGAGAAAAAATGAGTGAATGGAAAGATGAGTTCATTAAAGAAGTATCCAGACTGAAATTTCCGATCCATAAATCCTATTTTGAACTTACAGAAGAACAGAAAGAACTTTTATGGAAAGGAAATGGGGATAAAAAATTTCCGAGCCTTGACCATTTCTTCAAAATGCTGGGAGAAAACACCTATAAAATCCAGTATAGGGTAATGCTTTCCCGATACAGGGGGAAAACCATCTGCCCTGATTGTAAAGGAAAAAGGCTACGTCCGGAAACTCAATATGTGAAAATTAACGGTTATTCCATTAACGACTGGGTCGATGTTCCTTTAGATGAATTATATCAGATAATTCAAAAACTGGAATTGGATAAATATCAGGAGCAGGTAGCGAAACGGTTATTATTTGAAATTACCAGCCGGGTTGAATTTCTATTGGATGTCGGCTTGGGATATCTGACCTTAAACCGGGCTTCCAATACTTTATCAGGAGGGGAATCCCAGCGGATCAATCTGGCAACTTCTTTAGGAAGTAGCTTGGTAGGTTCCATCTATATCCTTGATGAGCCCAGTATCGGACTTCATGGGAGGGATACGGAAAGGTTGATTTCTGTTCTGAAAAGGTTGAGGGATTTAGGGAATACGGTGGTAGTAGTGGAACATGATGAGGATATTATGAAAGCGGCAGACTATTTGGTCGATATCGGGCCTAATGCTGGAAGTTTAGGAGGAGGAGTGGTGTTTTCAGGAATTTATGAAGAGATGATGAAAGCTCATACATTAACTGCGGATTACCTTAATCAGGAAAAAAGAATCGAAATACCGAAAACCCGGAGGAAAACAAAAGAATACATTGAAATTACCGGGGCACGACAAAATAATCTGAAGGGGATAAACGTAAAATTGCCTCTCCACTGCCTTACAGTAATTACAGGAGTGAGCGGTTCAGGAAAAAGTACATTGATGAAGGATATCCTGACACCCGCCCTTCAACGGAAATTAGGATTAAGCGGAGATAAACCCGGAAGTTTTTCCGAACTGAAAGGAAACTGGAAGGAAATTGAACAACTGGAACTGGTGGATCAAAATCCGATCGGGAAGTCCTCCCGTTCCAATCCGGTTACCTATGTGAAAGCCTTTGACGATATCCGGGATTTATTTTCCAAACAAAAACTAAGTAAATTTAATAACTATAAGCCTAAACATTTTTCTTTTAATGTAGAAGGTGGTCGTTGTGAAACCTGTCAGGGAGAAGGGCATATCACAGTGGAAATGCAGTTTATGGCGGATATTGAGCTGGAATGTGAAAGTTGTCACGGAAAACGGTTTAAACAGGAAATTCTGGAAGTAAGATATGAAGAAAAAAATATTGCAGATATTCTGGAAATGACGATAGATGAAGCTGTGGATTTCTTTAAAACCCATAAACAGGATAAAATCATGGCAAAACTACAACCTTTGCAGGATGTAGGATTGGGATATCTTCAACTGGGGCAGTCGTCGGGAACCCTTTCCGGCGGAGAAGCGCAGCGGATCAAGCTGGCATCTTTTCTGGTCAAGGGAAATTCTTCGGAAAAAACCTTGTTTATCTTTGATGAGCCGAGTACCGGTTTACATTTTGATGATATAAACAAACTGTTGAAATCATTTAATGCTTTGATTGAAAAAGGACATAGTGTTATGGTAATAGAACATCATCCCGATATAATTAAATGTGCAGATTATCTGGTTGACATCGGACCGGAGGCAGGAATAAACGGAGGAGAAGTGATTTTTTCCGGCACTCCGGAGGAAATAGTAAAGTGTAAACAATCTTATACCGGAAAAATTTTAAAGGAAAAACTTTAAATATAAATATGTCATTTTAATCGATCTTTTTTATGGAAAAAATCACTACGGAGATCTATATAGATTTCGACCGTTTAAAAGAAACTTACGAAGCATTGTATCAGGCTTATGATGAAGAGTTCATTGCCAATCTGAATAACTCCATATCTGATTCGATGAGAAGTTTTGAACTGGAGTTTTATGAAAATCAGTTCATCCTTATCAATAAAGAGAAAGGGGAACAAAATACTTTCAGGTACGATGAACTGCACAAAGTAATAAAGAAAAATAATTCTTATTTTTTATTTACTACTCAGCAGGTGTTTTATTTTGTTAAGTCAGATGATTTCTCAAAAGAGAATTTATCTGAGATAGATATCTGGCTAAAACCTTATTATGAGAAAAATCTGGAGGATGAGATAGCAAAAATCGAATGTTACAATTCAAAAAGTGTGAAACGGCTTATGTCCCTTACCTGGTCTTCTCAGAAAAAAATGATTTTAATCGGACATTTTCTTATATTTTTTTTACTCTTAATTATCTGGTTTGATAAAGAGGGGAAAATCAATGGAGCTAAGGATTTATTTGTCCTTTCTTGTATGATTCTGGTTCCTCAATTGTTTTACTTTCTAATTGTCTGGATTACTCTCAAAATACAAGCCTATTTACTTGTCAAATCCATAAAAGAAGAATTTTCAAAAGTTCGTGTCGTTTTTCATAAAGAAAAAATAGAAGTTATAGGACTAAGAAAAATTGGTGTTGTTTTTTTAAAGTATCAGGATTTTCATAAAATAAAGAGGAAAAAAAACGGATATCTCTTTTTAATTCAAAAATATACTGGATATTATTTCTATTTCAAAGAGATAGAAGAACAAAACAAAGGAGAATTAGATGCGGTTTTAGAAAAATACTATAAAAAATAAAACCGTTTGAAATGTTGAAGGTTCAAACGGTTTCATGATGTATGTAGATGATAGTTAGTTTACTGATCAATCTCTAGAAAATTCCCGTTAGTAGATCAATTTTTTCACGGCAGATTTATAGTAATTATTTATATAAAAATATTTCCAAATTTGGGAGAAAAATGGGAATAAGGAATAAATGAAAAATCATCAGGAATAAAATAAGTGTTTAAATTGTTTATTTTTGTAAAAAACTATGAAAAGGTATTTTGTTCTATTTATATTACTTTTCACTTGTCTGGTAACAGCTCAGGAAGTGCCTTCTATTTTTACTAAAGTAATATTACCCTTACAATATTCAGAAAAAGACATCCAGGAATGGGAGAGGTACCGAAATATTATATATTATAAACTTGGAGAAGGAGGAATTCTTTCTCCAGAAGATCAGAAATTTGAAGAAGAGTTTGAAAAAAAGCAAAAAGAAAATAATCTGAATACCCGTTTTGGAGAAGAAGATTTTCTTGAATTAGAATGCTCTCCCTGGGAAATTGACCCTCCTTGGTGTAGTTGGTATTGTGGAGCTGTATATAAAGCGGAGGTTTCTTCATATCTTTCTCCCAAGGGGAAAAATGTTTATTCGGGAGAAAGTATCTGGGATAACGATACACGGACTGCATGGGTTGAAGGGGTTAAAGGATATGGGATTGGAGAATATGTTGAATTTGTTTTCCCTTATTATGCTCCCCGGGCTTCTGTTGTTTTTATAGCCAACGGATATAATAAAAATGAAACAATCTGGCGAAATAATTCCCGGGTAAAAACATTCAATCTTTATGAAGACGACCAGCTAACAGCCATTATTCACCTTAAAGATACCCGGGATTTGCAATCCTTTGATCTGCCTCATCCTTTTCCAAATCGCCCGGATGGAGTTATAGGAAATATGTATGATGAGAAAAGTGAAAATTTTTCACATCCGGTTAAGCTAAAATTTGTTATAACTGAAGTTTATAAAGGAGATAAGTATGAAGATACTGCAATCAGTGAGCTGAGGTTTGACGGATTGGACGTACATTGTCTGGCGGAGGGAACTTTAATTAAAATGTCTGACAGGAGTGAAAAGAAAGTAGAAGATGTGAGGGTGGGGGATTATATTTTAGTTTATGACAGGGAAGGAGATTTTTTCAGGTCTGAAAACGTAACAAAAATTTATGAGGTTACCCATACACAGTTGGTTAAACTTACCCTAAAAGTTCCTTCAGGAAGTATGAAAATTATAACTACGGACGACCATCCTTTTCTGTCAGATGAGGGGTGGAAGTCATACAATCCACAGAAAACTAAAAATTATAAAAGATATTCTTCTCTTCCTGTCAAAAAGTATGAGGTAGGGGATCGATTAAAATTCTATACAGGAGAAAGCTTGGTTCCTGTTCTTATTGAGAGTATTGAAGTAGTTCCGGTATCAATGAAGACCTATACTTTGGAGACAGATGGAGACGGGGCTTTCATTGCTAATGGACTAATCGCAGGACAAGAATAAACAGGTTTAAATTCCTACAATTATGTTTTCTGAATGATAGAATGATGTATTGAAGGCCTTTCTGATGGAAGATGAAATTCGCTAAAGTATTCTTATACGATTTTCAAATTATAAAGTCATGAATAAGGTTGTTTTTGCCAAATACTGTTTAATAAATGATAAGTTGATTTATTTTTGTATCTTTGTACCCTGAACAACAGAGTTTATATTGAATCTTTC
>JAVBRH010000257.1:0-4646 GCA_031548225.1 Apibacter sp. | reverse complement strand
AAAACCGGATATGTCCCCCAGGAAAGCTTCTTGTTTTCAGATACTATATTCAATAATATTGCATACGGGGTTAAGGATGCGGATACGAATCTGGTAGAGAAATACGCAAAACAGGCGGAAATTCATTCCAATATTATGAATTTTAAGGAAAAATACCAGACTGAAATAGGAGAACGGGGAGTTACACTCTCAGGCGGACAAAAACAACGAATCTCCATTGCAAGAGCCTTAATAAAGGATCCTGTTTTCTTTTTATTCGATGACAGCCTGTCTGCCGTAGATACGGAAACCGAAGAAAAAATACTGGCCAATATAGAAAGCGAAATCGATATAAAAACCACTATAATCATTACCCACAGGGTTTCTTCGGCAAAAAACTCAGACCGGATTATTATTCTGGATAACGGAAAAATTAAAGAAAGTGGTAGTCATAAACATCTTCTTTCCACTAATGGGTTATATTCGGAATTATACAAAAAACAAATAACGGAAAAGCAGTCATAAATCATAAAAAAACAGTTGTGACTATAGAAGTATTTTTTATACTTTTGCTTAATTATTAAAATAAATGAATGGTACACTTTTTAATGTTTATAATAATTAAAAAATAATATAACTATGATGAATGATTTTGAAAATGTAGAGAAGAAAGAGAATGAAATTTTCTCTAAAGTGCTACGAGCAGGAAAAAGAACTTACTTTTTCGATGTGAGAGAAACCAAAGCAGGAGATTATTACTTAACAATCACTGAAAGTAAAAAAAACATGTCTGAGGAAGGTGCTTTAGGTTTTAAAAAATTTAAGATCTACTTATATAAAGAAGATTTTAAAAATTTTAAAGATATTTTGGAAGAAACCACATCTTTCATCATAAAAGAAACTGGAGAAAAAGTGATCTCGGAAAGACACAGGGATGACTTCCACCTTCAGGAGGAAAGCAAAGAAACTCAAGGCTCTGCAAGTGTTTCCAGCTATACCAATGTAGATTTTGAAGACATTTAAAACAAGAACTAAAATCAAATTTATATAAATTATAGGCGTTACTAAGTAGCGTCTATAGTTTTTATGGGAAACCCATTCCTATAATTATTTTGTTCATTCAGATACTTTAAAAAACGCTAACTTTTTCTTAACATATCAGGTTAAAGTGTTAAATATATCTAAAAAAAGTTAAAGTGGGTGACTTTTAATGTATTGTGTTATTATTTTTGGGACAATTAAAGAAAATAAATAATATAATATTAAATAAAAATACACCCTCTCCCTATATGAATATGAAGTCGTTAGTAAGGTTATTTTCTGTAATAGTGATCATTTCAGCAACCGCCACCTCTTGTGTTTCCAATTACGTAGTAAGCAACAACAGCAATTACAAATATCCAACCACTAATGAGTTGTTAGCAACTCATACAAGTACCGCTAAAGGGCCTAACGCCACTAAGGCAGACGATAAAAAGCTGGTTACCTCTGCTACCCTGGTTAGTGATAAAAACACTTCACAATCAACAGATGTCAATATCTATGCCGAAACTGAAAAATCATACACTAAAGAAGCAGGTAATTTAATTACCGAAGCAAAAACCTATTTAGGAACTCCTTATCTTTACGGAGGAACTACAAGAAGAGGTATTGACTGTTCTTCTTTTGTTCAGCACGTTTTTAACGCTTTTAATATCTACTTGCCCCGCACTTCTATATTACAATCCCAGGAAGGTACTTATGTTTCCAAGGATGAATTGAAAAAGGGCGATCTAATATTCTTTTCCCAGTCACCAAACAGCAGGATTTCCCACGTAGCAATCGTAGAGAGTGTAAGTCCTACCGGAGAAATATTCTTTATCCATGCTTCCTCTTCACGAGGAGTAACCGTTAGCTCCCTGGATTCAGCATACTGGCAACAAAGATTTAGAAAAGGAAAAAGAATTTTAGATCAGGATAATCCTGGAAATTATCAAAATAATTCTCAAAACGAAGATGCAAGTTTAGTAAAAATTTCTTTTTAAGATTTTTATTGTAAATTTGTAAAATAAATAAAAGGGGTGCTGCGTAAAGCGGCTGAGATTATACCCTAAGAACCTGGGCAAGTAATGTTGCCAAGGGAAATCTTAGAAAAAAGATTTCATAAAGATGGGAATCTTTTTTGTTTTCTAATCCATAACCCCTTTTTGAATAATAAACTAAATTATGAAAAAAAGGGATTTAATTTTTTTTGTGCTGCTGATTATAGGGAACAGCCTGACTTCCCAGATAAAAAAAGATACCATAGTAACCGAAATTCAGGAAGTCGTTGTTACCGGAAAAGCTCCTGTCAGTAAAGAGCGTATTACCCAAAAACAACTGGAAGATAAAAATCTCGGACAAGACATCCCCTACCTGCTTAAAAACAATTTATCCATAGTTTCGACTTCCGATGCCGGAGCCGGTGTAGGCTATACCGGAATGAGAATCAGGGGAAGCGACCAAACCCGTATCAATGTAACGCTGGACGGTGTTCCGATAAATGATGCCGAATCTCAAGGCCCTTTCTGGATCAATATGCCCGATCTGGCATCCTCTGCTTCCAGTCTTACCATACAAAGAGGAGTAGGAACTTCATCTGAGGGAGCAGGCTCTTTTGGTGCCAGTATTAACGTACAAACCCAAACACCTTCAGATACTCCTTATTTCCAGACAGACCAGTCCATAGGCTCTTTTAAAACCTATAAATCCACTTTCGGACTGGGAACCGGAAGCTTTTTCAATGAAACCCTAAAAATAGACGCCCGCATTTCCTTTATCGGATCCGACGGATATATAGACCGGGCTTCTTCCGATCTATTTTCCTATTACGCTCACGGACTATATGAAAAGGGGAATACCAAGATAGGGTTTATGACCTTTGGAGGAAAAGAAAAAACCTATCAGGCATGGAACGGAATCGATCCGCAGACTATGAAAATAAGACGGACTTTTAACTCCTGCGGGGCAATCTATGACGATAATGGAAACATTGTACGGTATTACGACAATGAAACCGACAACTATAATCAGGATCACTATCATTTATATCTGAAACAGAGAATCAATGATAACTGGAGAATCAATTCCACTCTCTTTTATACCAAAGGAAAAGGCTATTATGAAGAATACGAACAAAATGCAGAACTGGCAGACTACAAGCTAAACACTATAACCATTGGAAATGAAACCATAACGGAAACGGATCTAATCCGCAGACAATGGTTAAATAACAACTTTTACGGAATCAGTAATCAACTTTTGGGACATTTAGGAAAATGGAACCTGGAGATAGGTTTAAGTGCCAACAACTACGAAGGTCAACATTATGGAAATGTCATCTGGGCAAAATATTTCCCCGCTGAACCGGATCATGAATATTACCGGAACAAAGCTGTAAAAACGGAAATATCGGGTTATGCAAAAGCCCTGTACACCCTGTCTGCACAATGGGAATTTTTCGGAGATATCCAATACCGTAACATACACTATAAAGGACACGATGTTCCGGGAGGAGAAAGCACCTTTAAAAACGGAGGCCCTTTACAATTCAGTGAAAACTACAATTTTGTCAATCCGAAAATAGGAGCTTCCCACAAGATAAACAAAGGAAGTATGTACTTAACCTATGGAATAGCCCAAAGAGAGCCCAGTCGGGAGGACATCCTCAACAATGAAAATATAAAACCGGAATTGATGCATAATATAGAATTGGGAATCCGTCAAAATTTTTCCCGTTTTACTTATTCTGCCAACTGGTACGGCATGTACTACATAGATCAACTGGTTTTAAGCGGAAAGATTAACGATGTAGGAAACTTCATCAGGGAGAACAGCGGAAAAAGCTTCAGAACGGGAATAGAACTCTCCGCAGGATACCAGTTCAGTCCGAAATTACAAATAACCGCAAACTCCACCCTGAGCATTAACAAAAATATCGATTATAAAAACGAAACGGAAGAGGGAATTGTGGATTTAGGCAATACCGACATTGCTTTTTCCCCCAACTACATCGGAAACCTGATTATAGAATGGAAACCGCTGAAAAACCTAACAGGAAAACTTCTTAATCAATACGTAAGCAGACAATATCTTTCCAATGAAGAACCTAAAAATGGGAAATTAGACGGGTATTTTACTTCCGATGTGGTAATAGAATACTCTCCCAACCTGTTTAGCTTAAAAAATTTCAGCTTAAAACTATTGTTAAATAATATCTGGAATACCCTGTATGAAAGCAACGGTTATTATTACGACAACACTCCTTATTACTATCCGCAGGCCGGATTTAATTTCCTTACAGGAGTAAGTATTAAATTTTAAATTGAGTATATGGTAAACTTTTTTTAAAAAGAAAGGTCTAAATCACCTGATTTTATCTTATACTCTCCGGTTTCATTTTCATATATAAAATTCAGGCATGACCTTTGATTATATTTGCTTAAAATAATTATTTTTGTCTTTTGAATTTGACTATGAAATACTATATAACCCTTTTTTTAATTGCCGTTACCTGGATTACCCTGTCCGGGCAGGAAGAAAAATCTCCCATAGCCTGGAAAACCGTGCAGCAGGCAGATACCTTACAACTTCAGGGAGATCAAAGGTTTCTGCTCATGGATATTTATACCGACTGGTGCGGCCCGTGC
>JAVBRH010000249.1:0-4022 GCA_031548225.1 Apibacter sp. | reverse complement strand
TATGGCTTTTTGTACCTGGGTATCGTAGTCCTGCACGCCGAAACTGACTCTTCGAAATCCGAGATCGTATAAAATTTGCAGGTGTTCGCGGGTAGTATTGTTTGGGTGTCCTTCGAAACTAAATTCTCTTTCCGGATGGATTTCAGCCTGGGAAAAAATAGTTTCCAGAAGTAGTTTTAAGTTTTGAGGGGAAAAGAAAGATGGGGTTCCTCCACCTAAATGCACCTCCCGGATTACCGGTCTTTCAGGAAGTAAATCCAGATAAAGCTGCCATTCTTTAAGAATAGCCTCAATATAAGGAGTTTCCACATTGTGCTGTTTGGTGATCCGCTTGTTGCAGGCACAAAAAGTACAAAGACTTTCACAGAAAGGCAGGTGAAGATACAGGCTGATACCTTCTTTCCGGTTACTTTCATTAAAGGATCTTTGCAATGTTTTTATCCATTGTTCCACGGAAAAAGTATCATCATCCCAATAAGGAACCGTAGGATAACTGGTGTACCGGGGGCCGGGAACGTTATATTTTTGTATCAGAGGGTTTTTCATGAAATTTTATAAAATAGCCTTTCTTATTCGTACTAATTTTTCCAGTAAATCTTCCAGTAAATCCAGTCGTAACATATTGGCTCCGTCCGATAAAGCCCGGGAAGGCTCCGGATGGGTTTCGATAAATATACCGTCGGCACCTGTTGCAATTCCTGCCTTTGCTATGGTTTCAATCATATCCGGACGTCCTCCGGTTACACCGGATGTCTGATTAGGTTGTTGCAGGGAATGGGTTACATCCAGAATTACAGGAGCATATTGCCGCATGGTCGGAATTCCCCTGAAATCCACGATCAGATCGTGATATCCAAAAGAAGATCCCCGGTCTATAATGGCATAGTTGTCATTTCCGGAATCTTTAATTTTTTGTGCAGCAAACTGCATGGCTTCCGGTGAGAGAAACTGTCCTTTTTTCAGGGTAATGTATTTACCTGTTTTAGCCGCTGCTACCAGTAAATCGGTTTGACGTACCAGAAATGCAGGTATTTGTAAAACATCTACATAATCAGCCGCCCAGGCAGCCTGTTCGTTTTCATGGATATCGGTTGTAGTGGGGATGTTATAAGTTTCTCCTACTTTTTTCAGTATTTCCAGGGATTTTTCCTCTCCAATGGTGGTGAAACTATCCACCCGGGAACGGTTGGCTTTTTTAAATGAGCCTTTGACTATATAAGGAATTCCCAGTTTATTGGTGATTTCTATTACTTTTCCTGCAATATCCAGAGCCATTTGTTCTCCTTCAATGATACAGGGCCCGGCAATCAGTACAAAATTATTTTTATCTGTGTTCTTGATTTTAGGAATATCGTACAAACTATTTTTCATTAAACTTTAAGTTTGTACAAAGTTATTATTTTTTAAATTAATCCGGGTTTGATAGTTAATAATATTCCTCCCAACCCTCCAAAGGAGGGCTTTTCCCTTTAGGGGCAGGGAATTGTAATGTTGACGATAGGAAGACTCTCTCTAAAAGCTAATAGCTATCAACTATTGTAGCTATCAGTATTTTTATCGTTCCATTGAAACCGTATTTTTATTTAGTTTCTTCCGGTCTTCAATTTTATCTAATATAACGGCATAAATAATTGCTGCTATTAAAGATAGGACAATCAGGGATATTCCTCCCCAAAAAGGCAAAGTCACCCACCACCAAGACCAGTCAATGACCTTACATAGTTTTAATCCTGTAAATATCAATCCTACGATCCATAGAATCTCTACTGTTCTGCCTAAATTTGATTTTTCAAACATGCGTTTCGTTTTTTAGTGTTTATTTTTAAGTTGAATGTAAGAAACAGGAGAAATCATATCCTCCCTTTCCCATTAAAACTCATGTTATGAAATGGAAGTGGTGTGTTACATTAAATAATAAACAAAAATCAGACCAAGTTTTGAAGAAATGATTTGTAGTTACAGTTATGCCGGTTTAGTCATTAAACTGGGTATATGTCCGCCATTTTTCCAGAACCTGAGTCATATCTTCCGGTAGTTCCGCTTCAAAAAACATTTCCTTTTTGGTAACCGGATGGATGAATCCCAGAGTTCGTGCATGTAATGCCTGTCTGGGAAGAATCTGGAAACAATTTTCCACAAATTGTTTATATTTGGTAAAGGTGGTTCCTTTCAGGATTTGATTTCCTCCATACCGTTCGTCGTTGAACAGGACATGCCCGATGTATTTCATATGTGCCCGGATTTGATGAGTTCTTCCGGTTTCCAGCTGACATTCAATCAGGGTGACATAACGGAATCTTTCCAGGACTTTATAGTGGGTTACGGCATGTTTTCCGTGTGAGCCGTCGGGGAAAACGGCCATTTGCATACGGTCTTTCAGATCCCTTCCGATATGCCCGGTAATTGTGCCTTCTTCCTCCTCAAAATTTCCCCATACCAGGGCATTATAAACTCTTTTAGAGGTTTTATTAAAGAATTGCTTAGCCAGATGGTTCATTGCATATTCGTTTTTGGCTATAACCAGTAATCCGGAAGTGTCTTTGTCTATTCTGTGTACCAGTCCCGGGCGTTTATCCAGGTCGGTTTGAAAATAGGGAAGCTGGCTGAAGTGATAGGCCAGAGCATTGATAAGCGTATTCTCAAAATTTCCGAAACCGGGATGCACTACCATTCCGGCCTTTTTATTCACTACCAGTAAATCATCATCTTCATACACAATATGGATAGGAATATTTTGAGGTATAACGGTGGTATCTCTGGGCGGGTGGGCTACTACAACGGAAACCACGTCACAGGGTTTGACCTTGTAATTTGATTTTACAGAGGAGTTATTAACCAAGATATTTCCGGCTTTAGCCGCCTGCTGAATTTTATTCCGGGTACAGTTTTCAATAAGATTCACCAGGAATTTATCTATACGCACCGGACTTTGTCCTTTATCTACAACGATTTTGAAATGCTCATACATTTCATCGGTTTCGTTGTCTAAAGAAGTATTTTCTATTTCTTCCTCTTTCATGAAAGGAAAGTTATTCTATAATCACCCGGTTGGGCTTTTTAGGTTCTTCCTTCGTAGTATTTGCCGGTTTCTGTGTATTATCCTCTTTTTTGGCTGGAGGTTTTGCAGATGGGGCAGGTGTATGAGTCGGGCTGGTTACCTCAGGAACATTTTTACTGTCTGTATATAAGGAATCATCCGGTTGTCCGCCACTGATGCCTATGAAGTTCCGGTTAAAGGTAGCATTCAGGTTTCGTATTTTTTCCTTTAGCTGATCTAAAGGTTTGGAGCTTAGGTAAAGATCGATAGCCTGTCCTTGATCGTAGATGGAACCAGAAGCAGGTACCTGGTAATAAATCCGTGCATTGGCTTTATTATCCGGCTCATCATATATAATGGAGCCGACGGAGAACAAATTCTCGTTAATCATTTTGGTGGCTGTTTGTTCATCCAGACCAATAAAGCTGGGAACGGAAACATTTTTTGCCAGACCTTTAGCCAATACAACAGTTAAAGAAGAAAACCGGGGCAGAGTAGTTCCGGGTTGAACTTCTTTTCCTTTGTAAAGAAGTCTGAGAACTGTATTTACCGCCAGGTTAGGCTCATAAATCGTATCTTTTATTTTAAGCCCTACCAGATCCAACTGGTTGAATGCTAAATATTTGTATTTTCCTAAAATATTCGGTACAGTAACTGGTTTCCATGATTTGGCATTGGCCCGGATAAAGATTCTCCTTCCTTCTTTGACATTAGATCCCGCTAATGGATAAACGTCCAGAATTTCATAAGGTTTATATTTTGGATCGTATTTGGAAGTATCTATTTCGTAGTCTAACTTATTTTGTTCCAGTTTTACCATAGCCTGATCCAAAGTGCTGTTTTTTAGGTTAGGTACTTCTACCTGAACTCCGTGATTGGTATAAGCGCCCAGTCCCCAGAAAGTTCCCTCCATAAGTCCGAAGAAAATAAGAGCTGCTGCAACCAAGCTGGCCCAGAACTGCCAGGAAGCTATGAATTTTAAAAT
>JAVBRH010000231.1:0-6655 GCA_031548225.1 Apibacter sp. | reverse complement strand
GTTGGCAAATATACTTATTTATTTTTTTTCTTTCAAAATTTATCTCCCTATTTTATTCTTTTATATCTTCGTAAAAAATATGGTTATGAAAATACTCATTATCAATGGGCCCAACCTGAACTTATTAGGAAAGAGAGAACCTGAAATCTACGGAAGCCAGACTTTTGAAGATTATTTTTCTCTTTTGCAAAAAAAGTTTGCTTCCGTTGAACTCGAATATTTTCAATCCAACCATGAAGGTTCCCTTATTGACAAAATTCATGAAACCGGCTTTTCGTATGGTGGAATCGTGATTAATCCCGGGGCTTATACTCATTATTCTTACGCCATTTATGATGCATTGAAATCCGTTACTACTCCGGCTATAGAAGTCCACATTTCCGATATAGAAAACCGGGAAGACTTCCGGAAACTTTCCGTCATTAAAGATGCCTGTATTCATCAGATCAAAGGAAAAGGAATGCCGGGATACGATGAAGCCATAGAATATTTTTTGCAACGATAAACACAATAACACTAAAAACCTTTATACATGAAAAACATGATCAACAAAAAAATAATATTCCAGATATTATTTCTTATAACAATAATCGCATTATTTGTGCTTATCGTAAGTCAGTTGTCCATTTTCCTTCCTAGCCTACTGGGAGCTATAACCCTCTATGTTTTATTCAGGAATTTCTTTTTATACCTGACCGAAAAGAAAAAATGGAGTCAGGGACTGGCTGCCGGACTGGTCTTTCTTATTTCTTTACTGATTATTTCGGGGCCGGCTTATCTGGTGGTGGAACTGACCTATTCCAAAGTTCAGACCGCAATTTCTTATTCACAAACCATCAACGATTCCTTAACCAAGATTATTCATGATCTGCAAACCGACTACGGTTTAAACCTTTGGAGTAAGGAAAACATAACCCAGTTTACTGCCTGGGCGGGTAAATTCATTCCCGGTCTCTTAAACTCCACTGTCAACTCGTTAATTGTTTTCTTCTTTGCCTTTTTTGTTTTCTTTTTTATGATTATGAACATCCGGAAAATGGAAGCGGTTCTTATGAAATGGTCACCCTTAAAAAAAGAAAATTCCACAAAACTTGGAGGAAGGTTAAAGAAAATGATCCTGTCTAACTCTATCGGGATTCCGGCAGTGGCATTAGTTCAGGGAATCATTGGAGTTATAGGATACGCCATCGTTGGGTTGGACGATTTATGGTTTTGGTTTGTAGTGACCGTCTTTGCTTCCATGCTTCCCATTGTCGGCTCTGCATTGGCCTATGTTCCCATATCCATCTTACTGTTCGCTTCCGGACAAACCTGGCAGGCTGTGTTTATCCTTCTTTATGGAATATTCATTATCGGGCTTTCTGATAATATAGCCCGGTTTACTATATTAAAAAAACTGGACGATGTACACCCCTTGATCACTATCTTCGGAGTGATCTTCGGAATGAATGTATTCGGCTTCCTGGGACTGATTTTCGGACCTATAATCCTTTCCTCGTTCTTTCTCTTAATAGAAGTTTATTCTGATGAATTCAGTGAGAATAAAAGTGAACAAATAGAAGACTAAGTAATGACTTGGAACGGATTTTGAATACTCTTTAAATATGAAAGGGATAGTGTTTTTGATAACCAGAATAAGCATGGTTTTAATAACTATGTTTATTTCCTGTACTCAGCACCGGTCATTGGAAAGCACAGCCGACACTAAAAATAAACCTATGAAAGCGGAAAAAACAGAGGAAGAATGGAAAAAGCAGCTCTCTCCGGACGAATATTATGTTCTGAGGGAGAAAGGAACCGAAGCTCCGTATAGCGGAAAATTCACTATGCATTTTGAAAAAGGAGTCTATACCTGTAAAGCTTGTGGTGCCGTGCTTTTTGACAGCGATTCAAAATTTGATTCTCATTGCGGATGGCCCAGCTTTGACCAGGAGATTGCTAAAGGAAGGATCATTCAGAAAATAGATACTTCCCACGGGATGACCCGGACAGAAATTCTTTGTGCTAATTGCGGAAGCCATTTGGGGCACGTGTTTAACGATGGCCCCACAAAGACAGGATTACGATATTGTGTGAATTCCGTATCTTTAGACTTTACAAAAGAAAAATAAAACCTATACTTATGGCTAAAATACTCAAAATACATCCCGATAATCCCTCAGAAAAACAGATTAATGAAGTAGTGGAAGTCCTTAAAAAAGGGGGGATAATTATATATCCGTCAGATACGGTATATGGACTGGGCTGCGATATTTTTAACCATAAAGCCATGGAGAAACTGGCAAGAATAAAAGGTGTTAAACCGGAAAAAGCCCAATTTTCCTTTGTTTGCAGCGACCTGAGCGATCTATCCAAATTTTCCAAACCTATAGATACCGTTATATTTAAATTATTAAAACGTGCCTTGCCTGGTCCTTTTACCTTTATTTTAAATGCTGCCAATAATCTGCCTTCCACCTACAAAAGCAAGAAAACCGTTGGAATTAGGGTTCCGGATCATAACATACCCAGAATGATTGTGGAGAGATTGGGAAACCCGATTGCATCCACCTCCACCCATAGTGATGATGAAATTATGGAATATTCTACCGATCCGGAATTAATTGCCGAAAAATACGACAAACTTGTAGATCTGGTGATAGACAGTGGGGTAGGAGATTATACCGCCTCCACCATAGTAGATGTAACATCGGGAGAGCCTGAGTTACTCCGTGAGGGAAAAGGAGATCTGAATCTATACCTCTAACTGCAAATTTTAATCATGAGATTATTTTCAGTGGTGAAATTCACTTTAACAGGACTGATCGTTTTTATCCTTACCACATGTAATCAAACACCTAAAGACACGAAACAATCAAAAGTTATTACTGTAAACGATTCTGTGAAAACCGAAGGAAATAAAACCGTTATTTTTTCCACTGATATAGATAAATTAGGAAAAATCCTGGATTTCAAAACCTATAAACCTTCTAAGGTAAAATTCAAATATACCTACATAGATAACTCAGGCGGAAATCAAAGAGTATCTGTTCCCGGCCCTTCGGATTCTTTTCTGGAGGCAATATTGTATTTTGATTCCGCCACCTTTGGGAAGATGCAGGATTATGCCCATAATAATTCTTCCGACTGCAATAAAGAGATTTTTAAATTTAGCTGGCTGGATAAAACTATTGCAGAAGAATTAAATTCTTCAGTATCTGACTGTCGAGGACATTCTGATCTTTTCTTCGGAACATCTACCGGAAAGGCTTGGTATCTGGATAATAAAATCCTGTTTATTTATAATTTCCATTAATTCAGATATGCTCTTGTTTGCGAATAATTTCATGTCTCAAGTGTCAGGACATACTTTTGTTCATGAACAATATCGTGCCGGAGAGGTTGGACAGGGTATTGTTACAAACAATTTTATGTTGCAGGTCTTACCGCCCCTTGTCGTACAAATACGAAAGTATGCCCCGGCACTCAGACCTGTCATTGTACATGTCCGAAAGTATGCCGTAAGAAGTGCAACACGTTATCGGCAACCTCCGAAAGGGATTCTAAGAAGTGCGGCACATTGTCGGCGATGTCCGAAAGTATGTTCCAAGTGTTGCAGCCCATTGTCGGTGGGTGGAGAAAGCCCTCCTTCGGAGGGTTGGGAGGATTTGTCTTCCTGAACAAAGTGAAACGGAGTGGAGGATCTCTATTTAGATATAAGGAGTAAGAGGTAAGATTATAAGGTATGAGAATTTTGAAGTACGAAGTTAGAAAATCGTAAATCAACAATCGTAATTCGTAAATCTAAATTCTAACTTAGAAATAGATCCCTCCTGTCATCAGGATAACAATTCCCTGCTCCAAAAGAGAAGTCCTCCTTCAGAGGGATGTGCCCTTCTGAACAGAGCGAAGTGGAGTGAAGAATCTCTTTTCAGATATAAGGAATAAGAGGTAAGGAGTAAGGTTATCAATCGTACTTTGTACATTTTACAGTCAATAGCTGATGGCTAATAGCTTTTTCCCAAAAATAAATCCAGGCGTTTCTTTTGTCTCAGATGATGCTGAAAATGCAATCCCGACAACATATACCATTCATTTCCGTCAAGATAAGAAAGCACCGGATGAGGTGCTTTTCCTTGATCCTTGTTTTTAATCAGCAAGCCCCGGTATTCTCCCATTCTGTTTTTGACCTGTTGTAAGCCCTCCCTGATTTCTTCCTTACTTTCAGGCTGAACAGGATTAAATGCAGTGCTTTCAGTAGTGGGGAATTTAATTTTAACCGGAGGAAAACTTTTCAATAGGGTAAGAACAAGAAAGCCCCGAAAGTTTTTCTTTTTCTTATGATTTTCATTAGATTGCAGGCATTTGTCCAGCTTAGACTCCCGGAACTCTTCAAAGGAATCAATCAGATGCAAATAAACCTGTCCCAAAGACCATGAATCGACATGGGGTTTCCTGCATAATTCCTCAAGAGTATAATGGTTTAATTCTCCTTCCCATATTTTGAAAACTTGCAGAAATCTTTTATAGCTTACTTCCGGGTTCATTTTACTATACTGCCATTAATAATTAAATAACTCATCGATATCCAACTCCTTTATTGTCCCTAATTTCTCGACAGCCTTCCAGTTCAGATTTTCCTTTTTTCCGATTAAAGCCACATTATATTTTTTCCCTTTGATCTCCTTATTAAAAAAGTCCCGTAAGTCAGAAAGCTGTAGCGTTTGTATCCGGGAATATACTTCTTCTCTCAAATCATAGTCCAGCCCCCGCTTTCTTGCATTCCAATAAGACCAGAAAATATTCGTTTTGGTAATCCGGTCGGAAGCGATCTGTTTCAAAGCCCCGTCTCTCGCATTTTCAAACTGCCTTTCCACTTCCGGCATAGTGTTCATCAGTCCGTTCATAGCCTCAACCGCTTCAGGTAACTTATCTGCCTGAGTTCCGATATAAGAAGAAACGAAATCGTATTTTTCCTTATCCGAAGCAATCGAATAACCGGCATAAGCAGAATAAGCCAGCGACCGGCTCTCCCGGATTTCCTGAAAGACAATGGAGGATAATCCGCCTCCGAAATACTCTCCAAAGACACGAGCTAAAGCTATTTTGGACACATCAAACTGATCTCCGCGCGATTGAAATAAAATTTCGGTTTGCACCATATCATAAGGAGCGAAATACAGAGTTCCGTCTGATACCAATTCTTTATAAGGAGAAGAAAGAGGATAATCCAGTCCCTCTCCGAAATTGTGATGCTTCTGAAGTGTTTCTTTTATTTCCGGTGCATGGGTCCCGTAATAAAAAATATTGTGCTTATAATTAAATATTCTGGAAATTATTTTTGCCAGTTCCTGAGGATCTTTATTTACCAAATCCTTCTCAGGAATGGTATTCCGTATCCGGTTTTTTTCACCGAAGCGGGCATATTGGGCTAACGCATTGAAGATGGATTGTTTATTCAGTTTAGAATCCCTTCTTCCCTTTAAAATAGTCTGAACATAACTCTGATAAACTTCTGTATCGGTTTTTACATTTCGAACCAGATGTTCCAGTAATTCCAATCCTTTAGGCAGGTTTTCTTCCAGTCCCTGAAGGCTGAAATAAGTTCTTTCGTTCTGGACTCTCACATTAAAACTGACTCCGATTTTATAAAACTCCTTTTCCAGCTCCGCTTTAGGAAATTTATCCGTTCCCAGCAAAGTCAAATAATTCAACGCTAATGCCAGCTCCTTATTATTATCCGAGCCAAAATCAAAAATATAATACAACTCTCCCAATCCGTTATTAACGTTTTTAATAAAAGAGAAAGGAATGTTTTTAATCGAATCCGTTTTGATTAAAGCCTTGTAATCTACAAACTGAGGCTGGATATTTTGTTCCGGAATATGGGAAAATTCCTTATAAAATTCCGATTGATCGGTTCGGTTCAAAGTAATAGGAGTTATTTCCGGATTTTCTACCCGTATTAGTTTATCATTAATGCCTTTTTCTTTATAAACAATCACATAATTGTCATGATAAAAGTTATTGGCAAATTTTATAATATCTTCTTTTGTAATTTTATCCAATTCGTTAAATTCATCCAACACAGATTGCCAGGATTGCTGTTGAATGAAAGCATTATACATTTCCGTTGCCACTCCGTTGGAACTGTCCCATTTCTTTATCCGCTGTGTTTTCAGATCATTTACAATAGCCTGAATTAACCAATCGTCAAAGTTTCCTTTTTTTACCTCTTCCAGCTGATTCAATAAAAGTTCCTGTACCTGTTCCAGTGTTTGCCCTTCTCTCGGAACTCCGTATAAAGAATGTAGTCCGTATTCGTTAAATGCCAGGGTATAAGAGCCTGATCCCTGTGTTTTCTGTTTCTGGTTAATGTTAATATCAATCAGCCCGGCCCCCGAATTGTTCAAAATCATATCCATCATCTTCACATACAGGGCTTCTTTCGTTCCTGCCCCTTCAGAACGGAATGCCAGTTGCAACCGCTCTGCCGACGGACTTTTTACCACTCTTTTTACCATAGAGGTAAGGGGTTTTTCCGTTATTTTTTTGACTTTGGGAAGCTCCCGGTACTGAAAACTTCCAAAATAGTGATCCACTAATTGAATAGCTGTGTCAAAATCCAGATCACCTACTAAAACAACAGCCATATTATTAGGAACATAATATGTTT
>JAVBRH010000030.1:0-4138 GCA_031548225.1 Apibacter sp. | reverse complement strand
AGCGGTTTGATATTATCGTAATAAACCTTTCAAGGGATTACCTGCCAGGAGGATGGACTATGTTCCAGCCATCGTTTGTGGATGTAGGTATATTCATAGGAACTAACGGATTTTTCTATGTGTTATATTTATTGTATGCCAGAACTTTCCCTGTAATTGCACAAGCAGAGTTGAAAACCATTGTGAAATCTTCAAGTGAAAGTCATAAAAAACATCATTTAGAACATGAACACCACTAAGACAATAATATACGGTTTATACGGAGATGATGATCTCTTGTTGGACGGAGTGAAACAGCTTCGTGATAAAGGAATTAAAATAGATGAAGTTTATACTCCGTTTCCGGTTCACGGACTGGATAAGGCAATGGGCTTGAAAGAGTCAAGAATGTCGGAGTTTGCCTTTCTATATGGAGCAATAGGGTTGACAGTAGCCTCTTTGCTTACCTGGTACACAATGAATCATGACTGGGCACAGAATATAGGAGGTAAGCCAAGCTTTACGTGGGGTGAAAATATGCCGGCATTCGTTCCGATTATGTTCGAGCTGACGGTATTCTTTGCAGCGCACTTGATGTCTATAACCTTTTTGATTTTAAACAAAACTTATCCGGGACAGAAGCCTCAAAATCCTGATCCCAGAACAACTGATGATAAGTTTTTAGTGGAAATTGCAGATCAGGATTATGATCAGGTGAAAGAAATATTGATAGCTACAGGTGTTGAAGAAATAACTGTAAAAAAAGTTTAAGATGAAAAAGTTAACTAAATATATTTTGATTGCCGTTGCAGGTAGCCTGATAGTTACCTCTTGCGGTAAGAAAAAACCAAGTCTGGTGTTTTTTCCCGATATGTATTATCCGGTAGCTTATGATCCTTATGAGGAGGCTGTGATAGCATATAGTGATAAAGGTACTACAGTTCCTTTATTTGCAAAACATGAAGGAGCGACTGCTTTGGCACCTGTGCCAGGTACCATATGTCAAAATGCGGATGGAGTATTACCGATAGAATTGCCTAACACTCCGGAAGGATATGAAGCTTCCAAACAGATTGCTTCTCCTTTAAATCCGGCTAATAAGGCAAAAGATTTGGAAAGAGGAAAAGACTTATATGTAAAAACCTGTGCAGCCTGTCATGGTACTGGTGGAGACGGACAGGGAAATATAGTTCAATCCGGAGCTTATTCAGGAGTTCCTGCCTATAAAGACCGGGTAATAACGGTAGGTTCTGTATATTATGTTATAGAACATGGAAGAAATGCAATGGGATCCTATGCGGGACAATTGTTACCGGGAGACCGATGGAGAGTTGCAGAGTATGTAATGAATGAATTTAAATCTTCTGCTGCTGCACCAGCTGCCGTAGCACAAGCAACACAAACAACAGAACAAAAATAAAACTATGAGATATACATTTTCATCAGGACTAAAGTTAACATCCATAGTATTAATCGTAGTAGGATTGATAGCATTTGGAATTGGTTATTATCAAAATTCTCTTATAGATGAACATGCTATTGAAGAAGTATTAAAAAACAATGAGGCAATTGCAAATGCTCAGCCGATGAATTCGGCCTATGTGCATGACGTTCCTCATTCTCAAGAACATATAGAACACGCTGAGACGCAGATTCATAATCGTCCCTGGGCAGCATTTTTTGTTTCATTGATGCTGTTCTTCGGTATTTCTGCTACAGCATTATTCTTCGCAGCAGTTCAACATGCAGGACAAGCCGGATGGTCTATTGTCGTGATACGAGTAATGGAGGGTGTAGCTTCCTTTATTCCTGTAGGAGGTTTATTAATGATTATCTTTATCGTTTTATCTTCTTACGGTTGTTTGAACGGCGGAGGATTAAATCATCTGTATCATTGGATGGATCCTTCTTTAACGGATTCTAACTCTTCTCATTTTGATTTGTTGATAAAATCAAAGGAACCATTCCTTAACCGACCGTTTTTTGTAGCACGAACTATCATATATATAGCAGGATGTGTATTTTTCTTGTGGAGAATTAAATCTTTGACAAGAAAGTTAGACGAAACCAAAGCTATAGCTGATCATAAAAGAGTGTATAACTGGAGTGTAGGATTTATTGTATTCTTTGCTTTAGCCTCAGCTTGCTGGGCTTGGGACTGGTTAATGTCTATTGATCCGCACTGGTATTCTACTTTATATATGTGGTACACCATGATTAGCTGTCTGGTATCTTCTATTGCAGTAATGCTTATTATTTCTATCTACCTGAAGAAAAAAGGAGCCTTACCGGCATTTAACGATAATCATATGCATGATCTGGCTAAATTCTTATTCGGATTTAGTTTACTATGGTCTTATTTATGGTTTGCTCAGTTCATGCTTTACTGGTATGCAAATATATCTGAGGAAACGGTTTATTTCTTTGGAAGATATAAATTATACAGCCAGACCTATTTCACTATGTTAATCCCTAACTTGGTATTACCGTTCTTAATTATGGTAAGCAGCAAAGTAAAAAGGAGTTTTGTGATTGTTCCTATTATGGCTTGTGTGGTATTATTAGGACATTATATGGACTTCTTTAATATTATCATGCCGGGAACCGTAGGGGCATTCTGGAATATAGGATTATTAGAAATCGGAGCTTTTGTATTTATGTTAGGATTGTTTATGTTTGTAGTAATGTATTCTATAAGTAAACTTAACCTTCAGGCAAAAGGTAACCCATATTATCATGAAAGTGAGATATTTGAGTATCCTTTCTAAAAAAGAAAAAATAATTAATCCTGATGATTATTACAGGTTGTTAGGATAACAATATTAAAATTCACAAAATAGTCTCCAGTTAATCTGGAGACTATTTTGTTTTTATACGTTCTTAATTTTTAGTAGTTATTGTCAATTCATCCCAACCCTCCTTCGGAGGGCTTCTCCCCTTTGGGGCCGGGGGATTTGTCATTTTGAACAGAGCGAAACGAAGTGAAGAATCACAGCAAAGGTACAAACTTTTGGAATAATAAGATTTACTCGTTTTGTTAATTGTATTTTATGAAATATTGGAGTTTTATTGCAATTGCACATATAAACAACATAATAAAAGGAAGTAATAAATGGGAATATTTCAAATAGACATCATACAAGTTCTTTTTGACAGGGACATTTTCCAAATAATTTTCAATTTGTTCCCGATATTCCTTTCCTATATAGAGAATTTTATTTTTATCATCTATCTCTAGCCTTAACATAAATAATTCATTTAAAGGGAGACAGATATAATAATTTTCTATTTGTGACAATAAAACGGTTTCATTATTGATACTGAACTCTTTGTCAGAAAAAGAAACAATAACAGCTTTCTTTTTCATTTGTGTCAGAATTAATCCGTAAACACTTCCAACGATAACAAACATGGCTATAAACCGAATGCTCTCTAAAGAAGCGGAAATATAAGCCGCTATAGAAAAAACAGGCAACCATATAAAGGCTATTTTTCTCATGGTAAAATAATCATAGACCTTGACCTCTATTTTTTTATTCTTCGTGTTCATTTTTAAAACTGTACCTGTTTAACTCAAACTTTGTTACTGTTTATGAGATTCTAAATACAGTATTCAAAATTTATTTTTTCATTATAAGTTAATTAAAACATTTACAAAGTAATTCCTTCCTTTTCTTGGGATATTATTCCAGTCTGAATACGTAGTATACTTTTCATCAAAAATATTTTCCACTCCGGCCTTAAAAGCAAGTTCATAGTGATCAATATTCAGTGTATAACCTAAGGATAAATTATAAATCAGATAATCGGGAGTCCGGCTTTCTCCAAACTCAGGGCTGTAATCATTATGTTTTCCTGCTCCTTTTATAGATATTTCGGAATTGAATTTACTTTTCTGAAACCTAAGAGCAGAGGAGTACATCAAAGGAGCAATCAAAGGAAGGGGATCTGCGTGATTATCTCTTCCCAGGCTATAGGAAATCAGGTTTATCCACTGAAAATAATTTAAAAAACGATATTTTAACTGCAACCGGGTATTAAACAAAGAGGCATAATCTATATTGGTATATAATTTTACTCCCCGGGCTCCCAAAGTCATAGGTAACAGGGATGGATCCGGTATTCCTAGTATGTAATCAAAAAAATGAAAATAATTAGT
>JAVBRH010000170.1:0-8167 GCA_031548225.1 Apibacter sp. | reverse complement strand
ATAAAAAATATCAGACAAAACTTTTATTACAGGTGCATGACGAATTGGTTTTTGATTCTCCAAAAGAAGAAATTGAAGAAATTTCCGCTTTGATTAAAACCACCATGGAAAACGCCGTGAAAATAGAAATTCCTTTAGTGGTAGATATAGGAACCGGACAAAACTGGTTGGAGGCGCATTAAAAAATAATAAAAAAACATACTATACCAGAAAATGAAGAAAATTATTTTATTCTTATTATTGATGATTGCCTCTTTAAGTTATTCCCAAAATAAGGATACTAAGGAAATTGCATTTTATGCACTGAAGAAAGACAAGTTAATCGGACTTACCAAAGAAGGAAAAGAAGTAATTTTTTTAAACTACACTAATATTGGTTATTTCTCGGAAGGTTTGGCAGAAGTGAGAAAAAATGGGAAAAGTGGAGTTATCAACAAAGAGGGAAAACAAATTGTTCCTTGTATTTATGAGGGGATTAGCGTTTTCTCGGAAGAATTGGCTGTAGTGCAAAAAAATGGGAGAGACGGAATTATCAATAAAGAAGGAAAAGAAATTGTTCCTTGTGTCTATGACCGGATTAGCGATTTCTCAGGAGGATCCGCAATAGTAGTGAAAAATTGGGAATATGGGCTTATCAACAAAGAGGGAAAAGAAATTGTTCCCTGCACTTATGACCGGATTAATGATTTCTCAGAAGGATTGGCAGTAGTAGAAGAAAATGGGAAATATGGAGTTATTAACAAAGAAGGAAAACAAATTGTTCCTTGTATTTATGATAGTATTGAATCTTTTTCAGAAGGATTTGCAGCAGTGATGAAAAGAGAAGAATATGGTTCAAAATACGGAGTTATCAATAAGGACGGGAAAGAAATTGTTCCTTGCACTTATTACTGGATTAATAGTTTCTCAAGGGGATTTGCAATAGTAGAAGAAAATGGGAAACAAGGATATATTAACAATGAAGGAAAAGAAGTAATTCCATGCACTTATGACCGGATTAGTAGTTTCTCAGAAGAGTTCGCAATAATAGAAGAGAATGATAAACAAGGAATTATCAATAAAGAAGGAAAAGAAATAATCCCATGTGTTTATGACCAAATTAGTGATTTCTCAGAAGGACTCGCAATAGTGAAAAAAAACGAAAAATTTGGAGTTATTAATACGGAAGGGAAAGAAATTGTTCCTTGTATTTATGATTATTGGATTCGTGATTTTTCAGAAGGGTTGGCAATAGTACAAAAAAATGAAAAGTTTGGAGTTATTAATAAAGAAGGAAAAGAAATAATTCCCTATAATTATAATTGGATTTATGATTTCTCAGAAGGGTTGGCAATAGTAATAAAAAATGAAAAATACGGAATTATAAATAAGGATGGAAAGGAAATAATTCCTTGTGTTTATGACGGAATTAGCAATTTATCAAAAGAAATTGTATTAGTAGCAAAAAATGAAAAAGTAGGAATTTTCAATAAAGAAGGAAAAGAAATAATTCCCTGCATCTATGACGGAATTGTAGAATTTATACCTTAAAATAAACAATAAAAAAACTTATTTTAATCTATAAAAAATGAAGAAAATTATTTTATTCTTATTGTTGATGATTATCTCCTTAGGTTATTCTCAAATTGCAGATACTAATGAGATTGCATTTTATGCACTGAAAGAAAACAAGTTAATCGGATTTACCAAAGAAGGAAAAGAAGTAATTTCCTGTGTTTATGACGAGATAATATATGCAGAAGAATAAAAACTATTCAGGATTCTTGGTTTTTGAAAATCTATCTCAATACAAATCCCTGTTCCATTTCAGTACTACAATTTCGGGAGGAGTAAGTACAGGTAATTACACTTCGTTTAATTTCGGCTGGTCTTCGGGAGATTTACCTGAAAATATCAAGGAAAATAAACAAAGGCTGGTATCGATATTAGGTATTAGTCAAAAAAATCTTTTTATTCCTCATCAAACCCATAGTGACCATATTTGTATTGTGGATAGAGATTTTCTCGAAAAGACTCAAGAAGAGCAGGAAAGTTTACTGCAAGATACCGATGCGATAATCACGAATCAGAAAGGTATCGGAATAGGAGTGACCACTGCTGATTGTGTACCCGTATTGATTTACGATCCGGTTAATCAGGTTTTAGCTGCTGTTCATGCAGGGTGGAGGGGAACCGTTTCAAAAATCGTATTTAAAACCGTCCGGATTATGATAGAACAATTAGGCTGTCAGCCGGAAAATCTATTGGCGGGAATAGGGCCTTCCATTTGCTTAGATTGCTTTGAAGTAGGGGATGAAGTGGTTGAAGCTTTTGTAGATGCCGGATTTTCCATAGAAAAGATAGGGTTTAAAAATCCCGATACCGGAAAATATCATTGGGATCTTTGGCGTACTAATGAACTTTTATTAAATGAGGTGGGTATTTCTTCCGATCGTATTGAAATTTCCGGGCTTTGTACTGTTACTCATCCGGATCTATTTTTTTCTGCCCGGCGTCAAACCATAAAATCCGGAAGAATGCTTACCGGAGGGGTAATTAGATAATTTGTAAATTAGCTAATAATTGAGTAATTGAATAACAGAATAACAGAATAGTTGAATTATTAATATGTTACTGTTCGTCAGCTTGCCAACAGGAAACTAAAAGTTTGAAATCATTTTATTCATCCAGTAAATCTTTCAAAAACTCATTGAGAGGGTACATTTGTTTATAAATCCCGGCAGCATATTTTACAAAATCTTTATCGAATATTTTTTCTTCCGGTACAGGCTTTAGCACATAAAAATGTTTGAGTTTCATGTATTCAGCTGCCGGATGGTCTTTGTCAAAGTCGTTGGGTACCCGTTTCAAGGCATTTTCATCCCGGTATAGATCTCCTATCTCTTTTTTGAACTTATCAGTAAGCATTTTTTGAAGAGTTTCAAAATGTTCGTAAACACCTCTCCGTATTTTCTTTAACTGATCGGGAGTCAGCATGTAATGTCCACAGGTTAAAAAGCTTTCTTCAGGGCTTACATGCAGGTAATAACCAGAACCCTTGGATCTTCCGAATACGGCTCCAAAATGGGTTTTATATGGAGTTTTATCCTGGGAGAACCGGGTATCCCTATAAATGCGAAAAATACATTTCTTAGGTTCCAGATATTTTATTTCCGGGTCAAATTCAGCTATTGCGGAAATTATTCCGGCAACTAGTTGTTCAAAATCTGCACGGGAACGTTCATACCATGTTTTATTTTCAGCAAACCATTCCCGGTTATTATTTTTTTTCAGTGCTTTTAAAAACTTGAAGGTATCTTTTTGAAGCATGACTTTTTTATTTACGATTTACAATTGTGGATTTACAATTTGCTGAAAAATCTGAAATTATATATATTTAAAACTTTGTCCGTTTTTGATTGCCTTTAGAGAATGATAAATCATTTTAATCACATTTTCCACGTCCTCTTGATGTACCATTTCCACCGTAGTATGCATATACCGGAGAGGCAGGGAGATAAGCGCAGAGGGGATTCCTCCGTTGGAGTAAGCAAAGGCATCCGTATCAGTTCCGGTTACCCGGCTGGAGGCATGTCTTTGGAAAGGAATTTTATTTTTTTCAGAAGCTTTGATGATAACTTCTCTTAAATTATTCTGAACGGCAGGGGCATAGGAAATTACCGGACCTCCTCCACATTTTATTTCTCCGTGTTTTTTCTTGTCGATCATCGGGGTGGTGGTATCGTGGGTAACATCCGTTACAATAGCCACATCTGGTTTAATGGTTTGTGTAATCATTTCTGCTCCCCGAAGTCCTACTTCTTCCTGTACGGAGTTAGTGACATATAAACCGTAATCCAAAGTGTCTTTATTTTCCTTTAATAATCGGGCTACCTCAGCAATCATAAATCCGCCTATACGGTTATCCAATGCACGGCAAACAAAATACCGGTCATTTAAGGTAAAAAATTCATCCGGATAGGTGATAATACAACCCACATGAATTCCCAGTTTTTCCACTTCCTTTTTAGAAGTCGCACCACAGTCTATCCAGATGGTTTCCACTTTCGGCGCTTCTTCTGTTCCTGTATAATTTCTTGTGTGAATGGCAGGCCATCCGAATACTCCTTCCACTATTCCTTTTTTAGTGTGGATATGAACTTTTTTAGACGGAGCAATCATGTGGTCTGAACCTCCGTTACGGATTACATAAATCAGTCCGTCATCCGTAATGTAATTTACAAACCAGGAAATTTCGTCTGCATGGGCTTCTATAACTACTTTATATTCAGCTTTAGGATTAATGACAGCATAAGCGGTTCCGTAATTATCGGTTTGTATTTCATCAACATAAGGTTTAATATAATCTATCCATACTTTTTGTCCTTCGCTTTCAGATCCGGTGGGAGAGGGAGTGTTCAGATATTTTTCTAAAAATTTGATGGATTTTTTATTTAGTAAGGTTTCTTTCATTTTACGGTTTTTTATTTTCTACAAATGTATTGAATTTAGTGCTTTAGAATTTATGAAAAAGGAATTTAATTATTGGGAAATAATTCGTTTTTCCGTTTCCTGTTCGAGGAAAGACAATCGTTTTAAGGTTAATAAGGCCAGGATAAAATAAAACAAGGTTATTCCCCAGAGTCCCGCCCAGACTTTTTTAATCTCAGATAAAGAGGCTCCGAACTGGGTTATTTCGATAAATCCTTTGGCTCCTAATGTGGAAGGAAAAAAATAGGAAATAATTTTAGCCCATTCCGGAAAAGCAACAGTAGGCCAGGACACTCCACATAAAAATACGGCAGGAATGGAGGATAAAGTTACGACCATAAGAGCATCTTCCCGGCTTTTAAAAAAGTTGGTAAGAGTGATTCCTAAAAAGGTTACCGATAAGATAAACGGAAGTAAAAATATTACAACTTCTATGGGATTTCCCCGTTGTGGAAAGTTAAAAAGAGGCATGATTAATCCGACCTGCAAGATCATAATAAGAGAGGAAATAACCGTATAAGTTCCGGCTCTTCCTAATAAAACAGGAATAGTGCCTAAAGGTTTTTTTACATGTGAATATAATTGGGTATATAATTTTCTTTCTTTTTGAGTTCCTCCCAGTACTCCTATTGCTGATATTTGCAAAGTCTGAACAATGATAAGAAAAACAACAGGCATTAAAAAAGTACCATATCCCCCACCGGGATTAAACAAGGGTTTGGATATAGCTTCTACAGGTCTTCTTGAAGCCATGGCTTGTTTTTGCGGAAGTCCGCTTCCCATTAGTTTGTTTATCTCTACTTCTGCGCTGAATGTCCCTACGGCAGTAGTAACAGAAGTTAAGAGTTGTTTATAATACAGCATATAGGAGGCGTCGCAATAAACGGAAATTCCGGGCTTTCCTCCCTGCTGGAGTTTTCTTGAAAAATCATGAGGTATAACCATAATTCCCTTTACCTTTCCCCGGTTAAACAGATCGCGGGCAGTATGTAAATTCAGGGAAGAATATTCTATTTTTACCTGTTGTGTGGCATCTACCATTCTTGTAATCCTGTGGCTTATCTGAGTCTGGTCCTGATCTACGATTGCAATGGGCAAATCGGTGATGATTTCGTGAGAGTAAGTATAAGAATACAGAATACTAACCAGGATGGTAGCTCCTATGTAAGAAGAAGATACAGCAGAATCCGAAAATATTAAGCGAAATTCCTGTATAAAGGTTTGCCCTATAACCGATAAATATTCCCGTATTGTTTTAAGCATAATATCCTCCTTTTTTTAATAACCTGTTGTAAAGCGGCATAGCCATCAACCCCATTCCGGAAAAAATGATAAAGGCAATAATGTATTTCAATTCAAATGTGCCAATAGAAATTCCTTTTATTGCATAATTTATAATAAGCCTTAAGTAGGAAGTAAAAGGGAAGATGTAATTCAAATACTGTATAGATACGGGCATTCCCTCTTCCGGAAAGGTATAGCCTGCAAAAGAAAAAGCAACGGCGGTGTATCCGCTTCCTAAAGTTAGTGCTGCACGTAAGCTTGAACAGACTGAAACAAAAAATAGTGCCATTAGCTGACAAACCAGTATGAATACAATAAGATATAAGTTTACTACAAAAAAACTTCCCAATAAAGGAATTCCTATCTTATAGAACAGCAAGGTATTCATAAAAAAACCTATAATCGAAAAAAGGAAAGTGTAAGGCAGGATTTTTCCCCAGTAAGCAACCCAGACATTTCCTCTGCTGGCTACAAATAATTCTCTTCCTTTGTGGTTTTTTAACACAGAGCCTAATACAAAGATGGTAACTATCATAACGACGACCTGAAAAGACATAGGCATTAAAGAAAGATTCAGGTAATAAGAATAATTGGTATGAGGATTGAATAAGATATGAGTATCTATGCTGATAGGTGTGGTATTGGTCATGGCCTGGGCGGATGTCTGCCCTTTTTGCATCAGGTTATTGATGTGTGCTCCTGCGGAAAAGGTTCCGACAGTGGTTCGAAAGGCTTTGTCAATTAAACCGCCTGCTGTAATGTATTGCTCGTTGTAGTAACATACAACCTGGGTGTTATTTCCCCTGAATAAGTCTTTCTCCAGATGGGAGGGAATGATGATAAATGCCAGTACTTCATCCGTTCTTACCAGTTTTTCCCCTTCCTGTTGACTGGATACCTCTGTTGTAATGTCTAAAGTCGGGGATGAATTTAACATCCGGGCTAATTGCCTTGAAGTTTTGGTTTTATCCTGATCATACAAGGCAACAGGCAGTTTTTCAGGAACTCCCTGGTTTAATAAACCGAAGTAATATATAAACAGACCTACTGGAATTGCCAGGGTAAGGAGCAACAACCGGGGACTGGTCAGCATTCTTAATGTTTCAGCTTTTACTATGGAGAAAAAACCTTTTTTCATTTTTCATTACTTTACCTTTTTTAATGAGTTCTGATTTACCAGAACACTCATACCCGGACGAAGCCCCTGAACTTTTTCCATTGGATAGGCTTTGATTTCAAAAGTTCTCATATCAAAATCTCCTTTGGTTTTTGTGGCGCTCCAGGTAGCGAAATCTCCCTGAGCAGCAATATAGCGCACTTGTAATTTTACCGTTTTATTGCCTAATGCAGGAATTTTAGCCTCAAAAGAGGTTCCTTTCTGAAAATCAGCCATCATATCTTCCCGTATGTTAAGAACCACCCATACATCGTTTAGATCAACCAGGTTAATTACCGGATATCCCGCATTTACTACTTCTCCTTTATTGGGAACTATTTTAAGCACTTCCGCATTGGCCGGAGAGAGAATTTGTCTTTCCTTTCTGTATGCCTGCACTTCTTCTACTGCTCCCTGTGCCTGGCTTACCTGTGCAGAAGCGGCTTCTTTATCTTCTTCCCTTGCTCCGTTCACTGCCATCTGATAATTGGAATAGGCGGCTCTTTCTTGTTCTTTATAGGCTTTACTCTGGGTGTAAGCCTCATCTCTTTTTTGAGCAGGAATTACTTTGTCATTATATAGATTCTGCATTCGGGAATAAGTTTTGTCCGCTAATTCAGATGCAGCTTTGGCTTGCTGCCACATATTATAAGCTGCCTGTATCTGCTCGGATCTTGTTCCATGGCGTGCTTTTCTGTCTTGTGCCGCCGCTGCTGCTTTCACTGATTCTGCCTGAAGTAATTTAGCATCCAGTTCCGGAGTGTCCAATGTTGCCAGCAGTTGTCCTTCTTTCACCTGATCTCCTTCTTTCACATGGATTTCCATCAGTCTTCCCGGTATTTTGGGTGAAACATTGATTTGAGTGGCATCTGCCTGTCCCTGGATAATTTTATCCTCCGGAGTATTCATAAACCAGATGGAAACTCCTATAATGGCTATAATTGCTATAACACCGATTATTGCACTTATAAGTTTACTTTTCATATTCAAAACTATTATGAGTATATTGTATAAATTCTTCACTTAATCCGCTGTATTCAAGTAATGTAGCTAAGTCAACCACATAGTTGTAATAAGCTTGCAATTTTTGTAATTTTATTCCGGAAAGGTTCATTTCGGCATCCACTACATCTGTTGAAGCTGCTATTCCTTCGGTAAATGCTTTGGATCTTACCCTTACAAGCTCCTCTGCCTGAGTAGTCTGGGTTTCCAAATTCTGAATTTGTTCTTCCTGTTTCTGTAAATCCTGGTATATTT
>JAVBRH010000224.1:0-4730 GCA_031548225.1 Apibacter sp. | reverse complement strand
CTTTTAAAGTTGCAATAGTTGATTGAATACCAGGGAAGAGTATATCAAAACCAGTTGCATCTGTACATAAAAATGTAAATGCACCAAAACATAGAATTCCATGTGGATGTGCTCTGAATTAACTCCATTTTCGATTCTCTTTTTTCCATATATCTTAAACTTTTTATTTCACTTCGGACTATTTCTTTTTCCTTACACCCTTTTATATTTTTAAACCTTTTTTCAAGATTGATATATGAAGGACATTATTGAATATAGTAGATGTAATAGTTGCTATAGGGCTCTTTATAGATGTGTTTTATTCTGTTAAAAACAAAAGAAATGGATAAAATTTACTATATCAAACAAGGTAAAAAACAATTAGGAGCTTTTTCCAAAGAAGATTTATTAAATGAAAATATTACCAGAAACACTTTAATCTGGTATAAAGAATTAAATAAATGGACAAGCATTAGCAAAATTCCAGAACTAAAAGAGATTGTAGACCAATTACCTCCTTTGGATAGGCAGTTTAGTTTTAAACCTTTTTTTTATTTTTTAGGAATAATCTTAATTTCTTCTTTAGGTTATTTGGGATATAAACAATTTTACAATCCTGAACCAGCCAAAATAGAACTTAAACCAGTTTCCACAGAAGAACTTTATAATTTGTATTCTGAATCTGTAGTGTTAATAAAACATGCTTTTGCTTATAAAATTACTATCAATAATAAAAATTTATATTTCAAGGATTTTAACCCTCAAACTGGGGAAACTAGTTCTCTTTTGACTTTGGAAGAAATCAAGAATAATCCTAATATCAGTTGGGGAACAGGTTTTTTTATAGACAGTTTAGGTAAGATTCTAACTTGCAGACATGTAGTAAGGATAGCTCCCAGCGCAAAAGAACAACAACTAATACTAAATTATTTAAAAAATAAAGCACAAAACGAACTCAGTTCACTTTATTCTATAGAATCCCAGTTGCAATCCAGATATAATTCATTGGATAATACCCTTAATTATTATGGAAATAGTATGTCTATGTACGATTATGACCAATATACCCAAGAATTCAACGACATAAAAAACAGACTGGATTATGTGCAAAATGAAATATACTTTTTCAATTATATTTCTAATATTTTTAATAATCCATCAAACTTTGTCTCTAAAACCTCTCTGCAATTTGGTGTTTTCTTTAATAAAACCCAGTCCAGTAACTATAATGATTATATCAAATGCAAATCTGTAAAAGTATCAAATGATGAGAATATTGATTTAGCCCTAATTGAGGTTATAGATAAAAACCAATTAACCAATAAAAAAATATATCCTGTTAATTTGAGTAGGTTAGATTCTATTGGATATAATAAAAGTTTCTTAAAAATCAATGAAAAGGTGCGAATGATTGGTTATAACAGAGGAATTGAAATAGCACAAACCTCTACTGGTATCAATTCCCAGATTACAGAAGGAACAATCAGCCAAAATGCAGATAATTATAAAGTTTTATATACTATTTCTGCCTTACAAGGTTCAAGTGGAAGTCCAGTATTTGACACTTATGGAAGGTTAGTCAGTGTTAACTTTGCTGGATTTTTAAATACACAGAATTTCAATTATGGAATTCATCCTAAATATATTCACGCTTTTCTAAATCTTAAATGAAAAGGTCAAAAGGAAGGAAGGTATTTCTATTTCTGTAATTTCAGAAGTATTGATAGTATATAAAACCAAATCAAAACTATACAAATAATATTATCAGTAAAATTGAAAATTAATTTTATCCTAATCAAGATAAATTTGTATATTTACCTCAATTAAGAAAGCTATGAAATCTAAACATTATGTATGTCAGGGAGCTGAATGTGAATGTATTTTTGGCAATTCACCTGATAAACTTTTAGTAAAAACCCATACCAAACATTATATCAATGATAAAAACATGATATATAAACTCAGGGCTACTACTCTGGATATAGGAACAACCTTTGAAAAAAATTCCTTTGGAAGTTGCTCTAAAAAGAATAATAATCCCTGCACTGCTTTCATTACCCAATGGGAAAATCATTCTTTCAAAGTTTATTATGAAGACATTGGAGGAGGTTGGGCATTACTGGAAGATAGCATAGCAAGTTGTCCTGTCGGGGGCAATGGGTGTATAAAAATAATCCATCATGGGCAGAAACAAGAAGTCACTGCACAAAACTTCCTCAATGTGAATTGGGATATTTTAACCCAGATTAATCCTTTAGTTAACCCCGAAGACCTTTTTAATTCCGATGAAGATTTTGTTGAATAAAGAAATCTATCTTACTTTTAATACCCTTAAATCCCATGCCTGAATATACCTACATACCTCATAAAGTAAAAAAAGGAGAAACCCTCTGGGGAATAGCTAAACAATATGGAGTAGAAGAACATAAGATTGTACAGGCAAACCCTGAGATAAAGATAACCCCGAAAGGAAAGGGTAAATATGACATTGCCAACCTTAAAGAAGGTCAGGTAATCAAAATCCCTCAAAAGGCGAAAGAAAAAACCAAACAGAAACAGGGAGTAAAAGCCATTATAGGGAATCCTAAACCCACCGTAGGAAACACTGAACTTTACAAAGTTTTAGAATGGTATGAAGCCACTCCCCAATCTTATAGAAATCCTGCCAAAGTAAAATGGGTTATCCATAAGCAGAACAGCCAGGGTAAATATGTTCCCCATGAATCTTCCAAAAAGACGGGAAAAGGAGAATTCACCTTTAATGAACAGTCTTTAGGACAAAAAATAAAAGTAACAGGCTATTTATTTACCCCAGAATTATATAATGAAAGCACCCTAGACCTGAAAATACAAAAAGCAGAAAAACGGTCTATTATCGAGGTAGCATTGAAAGATGTTTACTTGAAGCCCTTACCTAAACCTTATAAATTAACCTTAGGGCAGACTTTTTTTGTTACTGTCCGCACTGCCAGTTGTGTAGGAAACAGGGTAGTCATACAGCTGATGAGAAAAAAAGTCCCTCAAGCTCCTTATCATCAGGAAAACAGTAAAGAAGAGGCTGATTATGAGCTTTATCAACAACAAATTAAAATTATTAAAGAGAACGGACAAGCAACCGCTTATTTTAAGATAGATGATTTTAAACTTTTGATGAATCCCCAGAAAACACAGAAGTACAATATAGTAGCCTATCTGGAAGAAAGCAGAGAAGTGACTAGCTCAACTCCAGTAGAGGCGGAAAATACCCCGACCAAAAAAACACCTGAAAATTCAGATAAGAATAAAGAAAATCCGAAAGAAAAGAAAGTAGAGGAAGAAAATATTATTTACAAAGGTGTTTCCCTGTTAAAAGAAGGCTGGAACAGCCTGAAAGAGACTTACAAAGAAATGACAACCTCTGATGACCCGCAGATAGAAAGGGTTAAACTGGAAATACCCGAAGGAAAAACCAAAATTACGTATGAAGACAGCCTGACCCTGAAAATAGAAGGCAGGAACCTGAAAGATAAAACCTTAGAATACACCTTATACGAAGATGATGTTGCTTCTAAGGATGAATTACAAAAAGGAACACATACCCTGAAAGGAGATACAGACTCTCTGAAAATCCAGCTAAACAAGGAAATGTACCAGAAAGGAGGCACAAGCTGGTTTGAGATACAAGATGGAAAACATGAGGTTTTTGTGGAGATAGGTCTTAAAGGAACTAAAATAAGCAAGAGTTCGGGAATTATTGATGTGGACATTTCCCAGTATAAACACGATATTCCTCAGAATGAAAGTGTGGCTGTGGAGGGAGTACCTGAACAGGAGGAAGAGGAACAAAAATGTCCCAGATGTGATAAAGACATAACTTTAGAGGAATTACAAGCTGTATTCACGAGTGCTTCCACAGGTAACTTAGGAGTTTTACTAAAATCATTAAACACATATCGGAAAAAATTTGAATTAAATACTTGTGCTAAAAAAGCCCACTTTTTTGCCCAGTGCATAGAAGAATCGGGAAGGAATTTAACAGGTGCATTAAAAGGAGAAGATTTAGGTTATACGCCCGAAGGGTTAGTAAAACAATTTGATAATTTCAGGAGTAAGCATGTAAAAGGTTCTTCTATGCAAAATACGGTTTATATGGGATATTCGGGGGAACAACTTGCCTATAAAGACCGTAAAAAATCAAAACCAACAGCAGAAGCTTATAAATATGGTAAATATAATGGACATGAAGCTAATGAGAGAATGATTGCCAATATTGCTTATAATGGGAGAAATGGTAATGCTGAAACTGGGAATGATGGTTGGAATTTTAAAGGAAGAGGACTGTTGCAAATAACAGGCAAAAATAATTATGCGGCAGTACAGAAAGTAATTGATAAAAGAGCGCCAGAGAGTAAAGTAGATGTATTTGCATCGGTTTCAGATTCGGGCTATACTCCATTACAAGCATCGGTTACAGGTATGGCAGAATGGGTGCAAAAAGGATTGTATGCCATTGCTTCCAAAGCTACCAAAGATAATGATGATGAAGTTGTAAATAGTATAGTAGATTCGATTAATAAAAAAACGGCTTCCAGAGCAAAACGGATTGTACATTATCGGGGTGGCAGTGCTACTGCAAAAATCCCTGAAACTATAGAAACCGTAAGTTATACAGCTCCAAAAGATAAAAACGGAAGCCCTAAATATAAACCTACTAAAGAAATATTTAGGATTGATGAGTGTATTTTACTTACTGGAAAGAAAAAAGAAAAGAA
>JAVBRH010000299.1:0-5644 GCA_031548225.1 Apibacter sp. | reverse complement strand
TAATTATAAGGTAAATATAAGAATTATCTTTTAATGTAATCAAAAATTACTAATAATATTACATAAAAAATAAAATAAATGCTATATTCAACAGTATTGTAATGAGAATTAAACAGTTTTATAGTAATATTTTTGTTTTATCTGAAATTTAAAAATGTAGTGAAAGGTTAATTTAACAGGAGTCTGATGTAAATGTGTGGTGTGATTTATTGATTATTAGGCGATTTTTTTTGTCTTGATAAAATAAGGAAGAAAAAATCAAGGCTTTGAGCGAATTTAGCTTGAAAACCTTGCACAGCTATTGGTTGTTAGTAGAGATCCTTCACTCCGCTTAGAGTTACACTCGCAAACTTCAAAAAAGGTATACTTTTTTTCGTTTGTGTTCAGGATAACAAATCCTCCTTATCCCTCTGAAGGAGGGTTTCCGGGGGGATTGGAATTTCTCTAAAAACTATCAGCTATGGGTTAACAGCTGTTTTTTTTTAATCGTTTAAACAAGTTTTTTATAAATAAATTTTAGCCCAACTTTCTTTTAAGGGCTGCCGGAATTTTTCCCTGAACTCATTCGGGGTGCTGACGGATAAGTTATACACGGCAGTTTCAGGGGATAGCTCGGAAGACTTCACCTTTTCTTTAAATTCATTCATGGGAAGAGTTTTAATTTCACCATTCTCAATTTCATAGCTTACCAATAAACGGTTTAACAAGCCCAAGTGATATTCTGCGTCTATCTGACGAATGCACTGGTTTAAGCTGTCAATGGAACATCCTGTAGCCTGGGTATGATTTTCATCAACCAGAACAATAAGGAACTTGTGATCGAGAATTTGAAATTCCGATTTCAAGTCAGCGCCATGAGAAGCCCATGATTGCAGGAAATCTGCAAGAATCACGGAAACATGATTTTCTTCTTCCTGAGTTAAAGTCCGGTTTGCCTGAAAAACCCAAAGTTTATTTTTAGTATTCATTATTTTCTTATTTGTTACTTTATTTATTATATACAACTATTGTGCAAATTTAAAACTTATTTTTTCCACAGGGAAAAAACATACCTGAAGGTATGGTATTTATCAGTCATTTAGTTGTTCCATTATTTCCTTTCTTTCCCTCTATTCAAAATAAAAATCTGTCAACTTGTCATATAAATTTCTATCTTTGCATAGTATTTTAGTATATTATAAAACATTCCTTTCGGATTGTTAGTGTGGAACATATGGAAAAAGAAATTATAGAAAGCCGTCAGGGAGAGATACTGATTAAGGAAAATGCCACTAAAAACTTGAAAAAACTGTTTTTGGAAAGTTACGGTTGTCAGATGAATTTTTCTGATAGTGAAGTGGTTGCTTCTATATTAAATGGTGAAGGATACAATACAACAAACCAACTGGAAGAGGCGGATCTTATTTTGCTTAATACCTGCTCCATTCGTGAGAAGGCAGAACAAACCATAAGAAAAAGACTTTCACAATTCAATACTCTTAAAAAGCAGAAGCCGGGACTGATTATCGGTGTTTTAGGCTGTATGGCGGAAAGACTGAAAACCCAGTTTCTGGAAGAAGAGCATCTGGTGGATTTAGTGGTAGGCCCTGATGCTTACCGGGATTTACCTAATCTTTTAAAGGAAACGGATGACGGGAGAAGCGCTATAAATGTACTGTTGTCCAAAGAAGAAACTTATGCGGATATAAATCCGGTTCGTTTGGGGGGAAATGGAGTAACTGCTTTTGTTTCTATTACCAGGGGATGCGACAATATGTGTACGTTTTGCGTAGTTCCTTTTACCCGGGGAAGGGAGAGAAGCCGTGATCCGCATTCGATACTTAATGAATGCCGGCAACTGGCAGAAAACGGATATAAAGAAATTACCCTTTTAGGGCAGAATGTGGACAGCTATTTATGGTATGGAGGAGGAGCGAAAAAGGATTTTGAAAAGGCTACGGATCTGCAAAAGGCTACGGCAATTGATTTTGCCCGGTTATTAGACATGGTGGCAACGGCTTTTCTGGAAGTTAGAATCCGGTTTTCAACTTCCAATCCGCAGGATATGCATGAAGAAGTACTTCACGCTATGGCAAAACATAAGAATATCTGCAAATACATACATTTACCTGTTCAGAGCGGAAACACTCAGGTGTTACAGAGAATGAACCGGCAACATACCCGTGAGGAGTACCTGGAATTAATCGATAAAATCCAGAAAATTGTTCCCGAATGTGCGGTTTCCCACGATATAATTACGGGATTTTGTGGAGAAACGGAAGAAGAACATCAGGACACCCTGAGTTTAATGGAATATGTCGGCTACGATTTCGGTTACATGTTTGCCTATTCGGAACGTCCGGGAACTCCTGCCCATAAAAAAATGAAAGACGATGTTCCGGTAGAAATAAAGAAAAGAAGATTAACCGAAATCATTGATCTTCAACAGAAACTTTCTTTGAAAAGAATGCAGTCCTATGTCGGGAAGGTTCACGAAGTATTAATTGAAGGAACAAGTAAAAAGAGTGAAAATCAATGGTATGGAAGGATATCACAAAATGCGGTGGTAGTATTCCCTAAAACCGGAGATACAAAAATAGGAGATTTTATTCATGTGTCCGTTAATGATTGCACCTCAGCCACATTGATAGGAGATATACTAAATTAAAAGACATGGATTCATTACAAACCATAAAACAAAGATTCGGAATCATCGGAAATAACGTGATGCTTAACCGGGCATTGGAGAAAGCCATGCAGGTAGCTCCTACGGATATTTCCGTGCTGGTAATAGGGGAAAGCGGTGTAGGAAAGGAATTTATTCCGAAAATCATACATAATTTATCTCCCAGAAAACATAAACAATATATTGCAGTCAACTGTGGGGCTATACCGGAAGGAACTATAGATTCTGAGCTTTTCGGACATGAAAAGGGAGCTTTTACCGGAGCCGATAAGGTAAGAAAAGGATATTTTGAAGTGGCTGACGGAGGAACGATCTTTCTGGACGAGGTAGGTGAATTACCCTTGCAGACTCAGGTTCGTTTATTGCGCGTATTGGAGAGCGGAGAGTTTATGAAAGTGGGTTCTTCCAACCTGCAGAAAACTAATGTCCGGATTGTGGCGGCAACCAACATTAATTTGCTGGATGCAATAAAAAAAGGGAGATTCAGGGAAGACTTGTATTACAGATTAAATACGGTTCAAATCGATATTCCGGCGTTAAGGGAAAGGAAAGATGATATTCCCCTGTTATTCCGGAAGTTTGCCATTGACTTTTCCGAAAAATACAGAATGCCGTCTATTCATTTGTCAGAGGACGCCATCGGTTATTTACAAAACTATTACTGGCCGGGAAATATCCGCCAGTTACGGAATTTCACGGAACAGATTACTGTGGTAGAAACCAAAAGGGATCTTTCTTTAAACCAGGTAAGGGAGTATCTTAAGGATGCTGCTCCCCAGACCACTTCTCTGATAAATATTCCTAGTCAGAAGGAACATTCCGATTTTTCGAGTGAAAGGGAAATATTGTATAAATTTCTTTTTGACATGAAAAAAGATTTGAATGATTTGAAGGCCTTAACTTTGGATCTAATCAAAAACAACGGAGAGATTAATCTGACATCCAGTGAAAAGGATTTGTTCCAAAGGGTTTATAAGGATTACGATACTCCGAGTGAGCCTGTGGTCTATTACGAAGACAAACCGAATTTACCGGTGGTAACCCGGGCCAATGATTACCATGAAGAGGTGGTGGATGATTATGACTATGAAGAGGTCTCAAGTCAGGCAGAATCTCTATCTTTACAGAAAAAGGAAGAAGAGTTAATCCGGAAAGCCCTGGAAAAATATAATGGGAAGCGTAAACTGGCGGCTAAGGAACTGGGGATTTCGGAGAGAACTTTATACAGAAAAATCAAGCAATATGACATTGAAGAGTAAGATATTATTTTTTGTTGCGGGATTGATGATGTGGACTTTATCAGGATGCTATTCTTTTACGGGCTCTTCATTGGATCCCAGTGTAAAAACCATAGAAATAAAGTCTTTTCCTAATTATTCTGCTTATCAGAGTCCCAATTTAAGTGTTGATTTCACTACGGCCCTGCAAAACCGTTTTAACCAGAGAACGAATTTAGTAGCAACCAATGTAAATCCGGATATTACCATTGAAGGAGAAATCACTAACTTTACAACGACCCCGGTAAGCATTCAAAGCGGATCAGACCAGGCAACACAAAACAGATTGACTATAACTGTAGCAGTACGGTATGACAATAAAAAACAACCGGAAAAAAGCTTTGAAAGGACTTTTTCCGACCACGAAGATTATCTGAGTTCGCAATTGTTGATTAATGTTCAGGATGAACTGTCTCAAAAAATCAATCAACGAATTATCGACCAGATTTTCGTTGCAATAGTAGCTGATTGGTAAATGGATTATAATAGAATCATACAATTAATACAAAATCCGGAATCTTTAACTGTTTCGGATAAATATTGTATTGAGCAGGAGTTGGAAAAATATCCGTTCACTCCTTCCTTTTATGTTCTTCAGTTAAAATGGAATCGGCTCTTTTCTTCAGAAGAGGTGGGAAAAACGGTTGAAAAATTGTCCACCTATTCAACTTACCGGGAATTAATAAAGGAAATTTGCGACCAACCCGTTAAAAGAGAAATACCGGTTTTTCTTCCTGTAAAGCCGGAAGTAACAATTCAGGAAAAAGAGGTAGAACAGGAACCTGTTTTGGAAGATAAGATTGTTGATAAGAAAGAAGAAAAAGAGGAAGAATTGATTATGAAAGAAGAGGAGATCGAAGTAAAAGAGGAAAAAAATGAAGAAGTCTCTATTCTGCAAACAGAAGAAGAGATTAGTGCTCCGGATCCGGCGGATCCAATAATAAGTATAGCTCCCGAAGAAAATTTCGAAAAAGAGGAAGAACCGAAACAATCATATATAGGTCAGTTGGGCTTATCTCATTTGTTCTCTGGAAAAGGTGAGGTACAAGAACCTGTTGAAAAAGAGTTATCGGAAGAGACAGAGGTTTACAAGCCGGTTGAAGTCGAACAAAAAATACAGGAATCGACTAAAGAAGAGGAGGACTTAAAAGCAGTAGAAAGCGAGTCTTTTTCTCCGGATGAAAACGCAGAAAAACCGGAGATAGAGGAAATTAATAATATTCAAAACGAACCGGAAGAAGCAAATACAGATCTCGTATCAGACATTGAAATAGCTGCTCCGGTTGAAGAAGAAAATCAAAATATAGAAAAGAAAACAGAAGTTCAGGAAAAAGAAACTTTGCCGGAAAAACAAGAAAAAATAACAGAGGTAGAGGAGAATGAAGGTATAGTAACCCCGGATGAGAAGCTGACTTTCAGCCAGTGGATTTCATTGTCTGGTCAGAAAAGATCTGTGAATGAGGAGAAAAAACCGGCACAAAAAAGACAAAAAGAAATTATTGAGAAATTCATAGAAAATAATCCTAAGATCAATACGCCTAAAAAGGAAGGAAAAGTAAAACCGGAAATTGATCCTAAAAAAGAGGAAATAAAAGATATTGCCAATTTAATGACTATTACTTTAGCTAAGTTATATATAGAGCAGGGTAAATATGACACGGCAATAACAGCCTTTAAGATTTTAAGTTTAAAATATCCTGAA
>JAVBRH010000215.1:0-5454 GCA_031548225.1 Apibacter sp. | reverse complement strand
TAATTATAAGGTAAATATAAGAATTATCTTTTAATGTAATCAAAAATTACTAATAATATTACATAAAAAATAAAATAAATGCTATATTCAACAGTATTGTAATGAGAATTAAACAGTTTTATAGTAATATTTTTGTTTTATTCTGGATTGGGAAGTATGATAACCCATTGGAGAGCTAATCTTAAAATTCACTTATTGATAGCCTGAAGTTGAATACTTTGCAGTGGTTTATTTGCAATAAGGAGATCATCATTTTATTCTAAAATCCCTCTTATCCCCTGCAAATTTCTTACCTATCAAATCAACCTTATAAAACTTAACATATATTAAATTTTCTCCTTTTTTTTAATTTTTCTTTAAAAAATGGACTACTTTTGAAAACATCAGACACTAAAGTAAAAAACAGGAAATGACAGAAGTTTATAAACCTAAAAACCCTATCAGAATTGTAACCGCGGCCTCTTTATTTGACGGACATGACGTATCTATCAACCTGATGAGGAGAATGATTCAGGCAACCGGTGTAGAAGTAATCCATTTGGGACATGACCGTTCCGTAGAAGAAGTAGTGAACTGCGCTATTCAGGAAGATGCCCAGGCTATTGCCATGACTTCCTATCAGGGAGGACATAATGAGTATTTTAAATATATGTTCGATCTGCTTCAGGAAAAAAAATCTCCGCAAATCAAAATCTTCGGCGGCGGTGGCGGGGTAATCCTTCCCTCTGAAATTCACGATCTAATGGAATACGGAGTAGAAAGAATCTATTCTCCTGATGATGGAAGGGAAATGGGCTTGCAGGGAATGATCAATGATCTGGTAGAACGCTCTGACTTTCCTCTGGGAGAAGAAATACAACCGGACTGGATGAAAAATCTTTCTTTCTCCGATACTCAAAAAATCTCCCGGTTAATTTCCTGCGCAGAGAATTTCCCGGAATTATTCGAAAAATTAAAACCGGCAAATTCCCATAAAAATATCCCCATACTGGGAATTACGGGTACGGGTGGAGCCGGAAAATCTTCTTTAACCGACGAACTGGTACGAAGATTCTTTACTCAGATACCGGATATTAAAATTGCCATTATTTCCGTAGATCCTTCTAAAAAGAAAACCGGAGGCGCATTGCTGGGAGACCGGATACGTATGAATTCCATTAATGTTCCCAACGTTTATATGCGCTCCATGGCAACACGGGAAAGCAACGTAGCTCTTTCCCCTCATGTACGAAATTCCATTGCTGTTTTAAAGGCTGCACAACCGGATTTGATTATCCTGGAAACTTCCGGGATCGGACAATCGGGCTCGGAAATTTCCGATTTCGCTGACCTTTCCCTGTATGTTATGACTCCAGAATTTGGAGCGCCTTCCCAATTGGAAAAAATCGATATGCTGGATTTTGCCGATTTGGTTGCTATTAATAAATTCGACAAAAGAGGTGCAGAAGATGCCTTGTTATCTGTAAAAAAACAATTTCAAAGAAATCATAAATTATTCGATCAGGATTTCCATGAAATGCCGGTTTTCGGAACCAAAGCTTCCCAGTTCAACGACAAGGGAACCACTCAGCTTTTCTATCAAATACTGAATAAACTGGCTGGTATTAATCCGTTTTTCGCTGCTGACAATCAGTTAATCCTTACAGACAAAACAGAAGAAAAATCCATTATTCCTCCCAAAAGGGTACGATACCTGTCCGAAATCGTTGAAAATAATAAAGAATACGATAGCTGGGTGGAAAAACAATCTCAATCTGCTAGAAAATACTTTCAACTGGAAGAAAGTCAAAAACTTATATCTTCGGATAATGAAAAAATTCCGGATTCCCTTATCGAAAAATATAAATCAGCCGTTGATCCTTCTCATTTGACTTTACTGGAAAACTGGGAACATACCCAAAAAGAATATCAGGCAGATTTTTTTATCTATAAAGTACGGGGCAAAGACATTAAAGTTAAAACTTATACAGAAACCCTTTCCCATACCCGGGTTCCTAAAGTGATTCTACCTAAGTTCCACGACTGGGGAGATATTCTCCGATGGAATTTGCAGGAGGGTATTCCGGGGAGTTTTCCTTACACCGCCGGGATTTATCCTTTTAAAAGAGAGGAAGAAGACCCTACCCGGATGTTTGCTGGTGAAGGCGGGCCGGAACGTACCAATAAACGGTTTCACTATGTGTCTGCAGGAATGCCTGCTAAAAGACTTTCCACCGCTTTTGACAGTGTAACTCTTTACGGGCAGGATCCGGATTTACCTCCGGATGTATTCGGGAAAATTGGGAATGCCGGAGTCTCCATTGCCACTTTGGATGATGCAAAAAAACTTTATTCAGGCTTTGACCTTACCAATCCAAAAACTTCGGTAAGTATGACTATCAACGGCCCTGCTCCTATGCTACTGGCCTTCTTTATGAATGTTGCCACCGATCAGGAATGTGAAAAATACATTAAGGAACACAAACTGGAACCTCTGGTTGAAAAGAGGCTTAAGGAAAAATTTGACGACCGGAATATTCCCCGCCCGAAATATCAGGGAGAACTTCCTAAGGGAAATGACGGACTGGGGTTAATGCTCCTGGGGCTGACCGGGGATGAAATCCTGGATAGAAAAACGTATGATGAAATCAAGGCCCGAACTCTTTCTTCCGTACGGGGAACTGTTCAGGCTGATATTTTAAAGGAAGATCAGGCTCAGAATACCTGTATTTTCTCAACAGAATTTGCTTTGCGATTGATGGGTGATGTGCAGGAATACTTTAACCAAAATAAGATACAGAATTTTTATTCTGTTTCCATTTCAGGGTATCATATCGCAGAAGCCGGAGCCAACCCTATTTCCCAGCTGGCATTTACTTTAGCCAATGGGTTTACCTATGTGGAATATTACCTCAGCCGGGGAATGGATATCAATGACTTCGCCCCTAACCTGTCCTTTTTCTTCTCCAACGGAATTGATGCGGAATATGCAGTTATCGGCCGGGTAGCAAGAAGAATTTGGGCTAAAGCTATGAAATACAAATACAAGGCCAACGACCGTTCTCAGATGTTAAAATATCATATCCAGACATCGGGACGTTCCCTTCATGCCCAGGAAATCGCTTTTAATGATATCCGCACCACTTTGCAGGCCTTATATGCAATCTATGATAACTGTAATTCCCTGCATACCAATGCCTATGATGAAGCAATTACCACTCCGACAGAAGAAAGTGTACGCCGGGCTATGGCTATTCAGCTGATTATCAATAAAGAATTGGGACTGGCAAAAAACGAAAACCCGATGCAGGGCTCTTTTATTATTGAAGAACTGACGAATCTGGTAGAAGAAGCGGTATATGCGGAATTTGACCGGATCACTGATCGCGGGGGAGTGCTGGGCGCTATGGAAACTATGTATCAGCGTTCTAAAATCCAGGAGGAAAGTATGTATTACGAAGGATTAAAACATAACGGGGAATATCCGGTAATCGGAGTAAACACTTTTTTAGGGAAAGACGGTTCTCCTACAGTTTTACCCGGAGAAATCATCCGAAGCACCGACGAGGAAAAACAATTACAGATACAGAATGTGAAAAATTACCAGAAAGCCAATGAAACCGGAAAGGATGAACATATTGCCCAACTGAAGTATGCTGCCCTGCATGATGAGAATATATTTTCAGTTCTTATGGATACGGTAAAATACTGTTCTCTTGGACAAATTACTCATTCTTTATTCGAAGTCGGCGGGAAATACAGAAGAAATATGTAACTAAAATAATTTTTCCGGCACTTCAAATAAGTGCCGGATATTTTCCTAATGAGAAAACAGGGCTATATATTGTGCATTTTCTGTATGTTATCTTTTTAATTTTCAAATTCCGAGTTTTTTATCCGGTTATCTGGGACAAAAAAATTATCTTTGTGCTGACTAATTCTAAATGATGCCTAAAACTGTTGTAATTACAGGAACCTCTTCCGGAGTCGGATTTGCTTTAGGAAATTATTTCCACCAAAAAGGGTACCGGGTTTTCGGCCTAAGCCGTTCCGTACCTGCTCATGCTAATTTCAAAACTATACCTACCGATATTACTCAAAAAGAGGAAGTTAAAAACGCTTTTCAACAAATCTTAAAGGAAACTGACAGTATTGACCTGCTGATTAATAATGCGGGAAGAGGAATGGTGGGTGCAGTGGAAGATTCTACACAGGAAGAAATTTTAAGTTTATTCCAGCTTAATCTGGTTGCTGCTGTAAGTGTCATTACTGAAGCTCTGCCTGTAATGAGGGAACAAAACAAGGGGAAAATCATCAATATTTCTTCTATCGGAAGTATTATGGGACTTCCTTTCAGAGGTTTTTATTCGGCTTCCAAATCGGCATTGGATATGGTAACAGAGTCTCTGCGATACGAACTGAAAAACACCAATATAGAAGTTTGTACCTTAAATCTGGGAGATATACGGACAAACATTGCCGACAGCCGTATAAGAAGTGAAATCTCTGAAATTTACCGAAACGATTTTGAAAAGGTATATGACCGGATGAATGTAGATGTTAATACCGGACTTGACCCTAAAAAGTTAGCTCCATTTATCGAAAAACTACTTTTGAAAAAATCGTCTCTCAAGCCTCATTATTTTTTCGGAACTTTTACTCAAAAACTTTCTGTTGTTGTGAAATCCCTTATTCCTCAAAAATGGTTTGAGAAAATCATAGCTCAATACTCTGGAATATAAAAAACTTCTTTCCTTAAAACGAAAAGAAGTTTTTATATAAATTAATGATACGTTCTCCGTACTCTTTACTTATTTTGCAGAGGCCCGAAGCATCCACGCCATAGTTTCGTGCTGTTCCATAAGCCCGGTCAAAAAGTCCTCAGTTCCTGCATCCTTGTATTTTTCCGCTATAATAAGCAGTTCATTTCTGATAATACGAATAATAGTCTCATGGTCATCACACAAGTCATGCAACATGGTCTTTGCATCTGTTGGTTCTTCCCCGTCATGTTCCAATAGATCAGCCACAGCAGTGAACTGCTTGAAAGACCCTAAGGCATAATGTCCTAACTTCCTTACTCTTTCAGCTATTTCATCAATAACAGTTTCCAATTCGGTATATTGTTCTTCAAATAAAGCATGTAAAGAGGTAAAATGAGGCCCTTCTATATTCCAGTGAAATTTTCTCGATTTGGTGTAAAGAATAAACTCATTGGCCAGTAACCGGTTCAGATTATCCGATACTAATTTTTTGTTTTCTTCACTAATTCCAATGTTTGCTTCAATGCGTTTTGTCTTGGTTGGCATATTATTTTGGGTTTTTTAGTTATACTTTCCTTTTTAGGTAAATTTACTTCGTACAAATTTCAAACCAAAGTCTATCTTATTCTTAAATATTATTTCGTTATCAATAATATAAATAAAGAAAATCCATAACTTTCCATTTAAGCGAATAATTAAATAACTGAATGAT
>JAVBRH010000028.1:0-4371 GCA_031548225.1 Apibacter sp. | reverse complement strand
TCTAATTTTTTATGACTTTATGTAAATCCTCTGATGCTGAACAGAATCAAATTTATCTGTTTCAGGAATTTTTACATAATCAATTAATGATTTTTTTGACATAGAGTCTTTAGCTAAATAAATCCTTCCGTTATAAGATTCCACTATCCGGTCTAGTTCATTAACTAAAGCAGGTAATTTTTTATTAATTTTAAAATCTAAAGCTAGACTATATCCATCAATAGGAAAGGAGTTATGAGCTTTTGGATTGCTTTTTCTGTATAGTTTTAACACTGCTAAAAAAGATCCCTGCCCGCTTTGGGCAATAGTTTTTAAAATTTCAGTCATTCCTTCTTTTCCTTTTTCTTTAGGAATGATAAACTGATATTGAATAAATCCGTTCTTTCCATAGATTCTGTTCCAGTTGTTGATAGCATCCAGCGGATAGAAGAAAGTATCATAATCCACAATGTTATTAATCACTTTCTTTCTTTGTTTAAAATAGTACAAGAAATTAAAGGCCTTTACCGTGAATGTGTTTAAGACAAAAGAGGGGAAATTAAATGGAATATTTAGTTTTGATTTTTTCTTTGAATTAAGCGGGCTTTGCTTCCATTTGTCAGGAATTTCTGAGAGAGTCGCATGTTCTCCAATCATCAGTATGGACTTACCCATTTTGTTTCCCTTTTGCAGGCAATCAATCCATGCTACACTATAAGTCCAGCTTTCCGACTCGTCAAAATATTTGAAAATCTCTTCTAAATTCTCTGCTTTCAACACTCTTTGCCTGATGTAGGCTGTCTCAATAAGTTTTAGAGTAAATCTTGCTGAAATAACAATTCCTGTCAGTCCCATTCCGCCTATAGTATTCCAGAATAATTCAGAATTTTCCTGAGGAGAGCAGGTTTTTATTTCTCCTGTTTCCGTTATTATGCGGAAATCCAGGACGTAATCTCCAAAACAACCTTCGGAATGGTTATTTTTTCCATGAACATCGGAGCCAATGGCTCCTCCTACTGTGATTAGTTTTGTACCCGGAGTTACAGGAAGAAAAAAACCTTCCGGAACAATAGTGTCCAGGATATCTGATAAAATGACTCCGGATTCACATTCAAATATTCCGTTTTCCCGGTCAAAAGAAAGAAATTTATTAAGTCTTAAAGTAGAATAAATATTTTCTTTATTTAGAGAATTATCTCCATAGGATCTTCCGTTTCCTCTGGCTATGATCGAAGGGCTTTCTTTGATTATATTTTGTATCTGGGAAATATCAGAGGTTGTATGAAAATGAGTTTTGACAACAGGATATTTTCCCCAGTTTGTTATTTCTGTTCTGTTGTCTTTATCTGTTTTTTCCATGATTTAAATTGAATATTTAAGTATAAAAACCGTAAGTATCCAAAGTATAATATTTATTTGAAGAAAAAAGTCTTTATATATGACTTTGGTTGGCGATTCTGTTTTGTTGTACACAAAAGTTAGTTGTAAATATCTCAGTATTCCTGCTGCAACAAAAATTATAGTATAAATGATTTGTGGATGCAAATTTTTCTTAACAAGAGGATCTAAAGTATACATAATGTAACAGACAATAACGCAGGAAGACACCACTGTAATTGCTGTGTCGGTAAATTGCAGATTATATCCGTCTAAAGCCTTTCGGGTCTGTCCTGTAAGTTCTGCATTTATGAGTTCTCCTCTTCTTTTTCCGAATCCTAAGATTAAAGCTAAGAAGAATGTCAGTAAAATGGCCCATATGGAAACCGGAAGATCGGTGGCTTCTCCGCCAACTATAACTCTTAACAGGAATCCTATGGCAATAATAATTACATCAATAATAGCAACATGTTTCAGTTTAAAGCTATAAGCCAGGTTCATCACAAAATAAGCGGAAATGATTAGTGCAATGTTCCGGGAATCTAGTAAATAGCAGCAAGAATAGGCCAGAAATAAGAGTAGAATAAAGACAATAATTGCCTGGCCCGGTTTTATTTTTCCACTTGCAAGGGGCCTGTGTTTTTTTTCAGGATGTTTTTTATCGCTTTCTATGTCAACATAGTCATTGATAACATAAATAGAACTTGCAATAAAAGAAAAAGCAAAAAACGCAATAATGGATTTTATTAATAAATCCATGTCTAACAACTTACCAGCAAAGAAAATTGGAAGAAAAATAAAGAAATTCTTTATCCATTGCTGTATTCTTATTAATTTTAGATACTCCACTACAGGGGAAATAATGTAATTAAAATTATTATTATGCAAATATATGCTTTATTTCCTTTTTTTCTACAAATTTAAAGTTAACTGAGTCGGAAGAAGTTTGAATGTTTTTCTATGATAGGGAGTTATTCCGTATGTTTCTATCGCTTTTCGATGAGCTATGGTCGGATATCCTTTATTTTTTTTCCATTGATATTGGGGATATTCGTCACCCAGCTTTTCCATTAATTCATCCCGGTAATTTTTTGCCAGAATAGAAGCTGCTGCAATATTTAAATAATGGGAATCACCCTTGATAGCACAGAAATGAGGTGTGTCTTTATATTTATTAAACCGGTTTCCGTCAACCAGTAGAAACTCCGGAACTATACTGAGTTTGTCAGTTGCTTTGTGCATAGCTAAAAAACTGGCATTCAAAATGTTTATTTCATCTATTTTTTCCGGGGAAATTTCAGCTATTGCATATTCAATGGCGTTTTCTCTGATTATAGGATCTAATTCTTTTCTTTTTTTTTCATTTAACTGTTTAGAATCGGTAATTTCCGGATGAAAAAAATCTTCAGGGAGTATAATTGCTGCGGCCACTACAGGGCCAGCCAGACAGCCCCGTCCCACTTCATCCAAAGCAACTTCCAGTTTAAATTTTGAGTATTTTTTATGCATGGGCCGAAACTTTAACTTCAATCAAAAAATTTTTCGAATAAAACGCAATTGATGGGTGTATTTATTCAAGTTAGAATTAAAAATGCCGGTATAGTCCAGGTTATCAATTCTCACCTTTCCACTGGAATGAAGAATTTTCTGATCGGGGAGGATAAATCCTACATGAATAATTTTTCCTTCCTGATTTTCAAAAAAAGCAAGGTCTCCCGGTTCTGCTTCCTCAATGAAACTCAGAACTTCTCCTACTTCTGCCTGCTGATTTGCATCTCTCGGTAGTTTATATCCTGCTATTTTGTAAACCATCTGAGTTAAACCGCTGCAATCAATGCCATAGGTGGTTTTTCCGCCCCATAAATAGGGAGTGTTGATATACTTAAATGCCAGTTCTAAGATTTGGGATTTATCCTGTTTCTCCTGAATTGTCCCTTCTTCTACTAAAAATTGATTGTTTGGGGTTAATTCGAAGATTTTCTGTTCATTGAGATGATGTATTTCCGCTCCGATGGTAACCGGAAAAGGTTGATTATTTGAAACCAACAGGCTGAAAGGCTCTGAAATAAAAGAAGTTTCCTGTAAAAAATTAGTATATTCTATGTCACTTATGATTAAAATCTGCTTGGAATCTATCCATCCTTCGTATTCATCAAATACTATCTTTATTTTAATCCATGAATTTTTTACTTCGGTAATTTCACAAAGTTCTCCAAATAAAAGCTGGGTTACCATTTCCGAAGCATCGGAGGGTTCTCTTCTCACAGGAGCTACACTTACCTGACAAATGGCTTTACTCATACCGCAAATTTATTTCTTTCTTATGATACTTATACCATCCCGAATGGGTAAAATCGTTACCTCCAGAGATGGATCTTCTTTTATTTTTCGGTTAAATTCGTTAATTATTTCCGTTTTCTTATCTTTTATTTCAGCTATTATCCGGCCTTTCCACAAGGTATTATCTGCTAAAATAACTCCTCCGGGCTTTAATTTAGGTTTTAATAAGTTTACATAAAAAATATAATTTTCTTTATCTGCATCTAAGAAAACCAAATCTATAGTTTCGTTGATTCCGGGAATAATTTCCATTGCATTTCCTTTCCTGAAGTCAATTCGTTTTCCAAATTCTGATTGTGAAAAATATTTTTCAGGAAGGTAGGCCGTTTCCTCATTCTTGTCTATGGTAATGATTCGACCTTCCTTTAAGAGTCCTTCTGCAAGGCATAGGGTAGCATAACCGGTAAAAGTACCTATCTCTAAAATCAGTTGGGGAGAAATTATTTTGGACATCATGCTTAAAAACCTTCCCTGTAATATTCCCGATATCATATGTGGATGCGTAGTCTTCTGATAGGTTTCCTTTCGCAGCATTTTTAATAAAGGAGGTTCCGTTTCACTGTTTTGTTCTATATAAATTTCCAGGTTGGGAGGTAAATTCATTTTTAGTAATCTCTTGAATATACAAATATAAGTATTTGATAACTTACACTTGATGAAGTGTTTTTTAATTTT
>JAVBRH010000114.1:0-4129 GCA_031548225.1 Apibacter sp. | reverse complement strand
TAGACACCGCAGGTGTACAAGGACGTTTGCAAAGAAGAAGTAAGTACGGAGCTCAACGACCTAAAGATAAAAAATAGTATTAACGAAATTATTCAGGTAAAATGAGAAAAACGAAAGCAAAAAAACGTCCACTCTTACCGGATCCTAAGTTTAACGATCAGTTAGTTACTCGTTTCGTTAACAACTTAATGACAGACGGTAAAAAGAGTATAGCTTTTAAAATTTTTTACGATGCATTGGAAATCGTAGAAACCAAAAAAGAAGATCAGGAAAAAACATCTTTGGAAATATGGAAAGATGCATTGGAAAATGTAATGCCTCACGTAGAGGTACGTAGCCGAAGAGTAGGGGGAGCAAACTTCCAGATTCCTATGCCGATTCGTCCGGACCGAAAAATCTCCATGGCGATGAAATGGCTGATTAAATATTCCAGAGATAGAAATGAGAAATCCATGTCTCAGAAATTAGCCTCAGAAATTATTGCTGCTGCTAAAGAAGAAGGAGCTGCTTTTAAAAAGAAAACAGACACTCACCGTATGGCAGAGGCTAACAAAGCATTCTCACATTTCAGATTCTAAAATACAGAGATATAATATATGTCAAGAGACTTAAAATATACACGTAATATAGGTATCGCTGCACACATTGATGCAGGAAAAACCACTACAACGGAAAGGATCTTATTTTATACAGGTGTAAACCATAAGATAGGAGAAGTGCATGATGGAGCTTCCACTATGGACTGGATGGTTCAGGAAGCAGAAAGAGGAATCACCATTCAATCGGCAGCTACAACCTGTAATTGGAATTTCCCGTTAACGGATGATGGTAAAAAGTTATCCGATACACAAGCTTACCATTTCAATATTATTGACACTCCGGGACACGTTGACTTTACTGTTGAGGTGAACCGTTCGTTAAGAGTTTTGGATGGACTGGTTTTCCTTTTTAGTGCGGTTGACGGAGTAGAGCCTCAGTCTGAAACCAACTGGAGACTTGCCGACAATTACAAAGTTCCTCGTATGGGATTTGTTAATAAAATGGACAGACAAGGTGCTGACTTTTTAAATGTTTGCCGTCAGGTTAAAGATATGTTAGGGTCCAATGCGGTTCCAATCGTATTACCTATCGGAGCTGAAGAAGATTTTAAAGGAATCGTGGATTTGGTTAAAAACAGAGCCATTGTATGGCATGATGAAAACTTCGGTTCTACCTTTGATATTGTAGAAATTCCGGAAGATATGAAAGCAGAAGTTCTGGAATATCGTCAGTTTTTGATTGAAGCAGTAGCTGAATATGATGAAGGATTAATGGAGAAATTCTTTGAAGATCCGGATTCTATTTCCGAGGATGAAATCCACACAGCGTTGAGAAAAGCAGCTATTGATATTAGTATTATCCCAATGGTTTGCGGTTCTTCATTTAAAAATAAAGGAGTTCAATTCATGTTAGATGCGGTTTGCCGTTATCTTCCGTCTCCATTGGATAAAGAAGCGATTGAAGGAACAGATCCTAAAACAGATGAGCCTATTTCAAGAAAACCGGATGCAAAAGAACCTTTTGCAGCATTAGCATTTAAAATTGCCACTGACCCTTATGTAGGACGTCTGGCATTCTTTAGAGCTTATTCAGGTCACTTAGACGCAGGTTCTTATGTATTGAATACCCGTTCCGGAGATAAGGAAAGAATTTCCCGTATCTACCAGATGCATGCCAATAAACAAAACCCGATTGAATATATTGAGGCGGGAGATATTGGAGCAGCGGTAGGTTTTAAAGATATAAAAACCGGAGATACTCTTTGTGATGAGAAAGCTCCGATTGTACTGGAAAGTATGATTTTCCCGGATCCGGTTATCGGTATTGCCGTAGAGCCAAAAACTAAGGCAGATGTTGATAAACTGGGGATGGCTTTGTCTAAATTAGCAGAAGAAGACCCTACCTTCCAGGTAAAAACAGATGAGGCTTCAGGACAGACAATTATCTCAGGAATGGGAGAGCTTCACCTGGACATTATCGTTGACCGTCTAAGGAGAGAGTTCAAGGTTGAAGTAAACCAGGGACAACCTCAGGTAGAATACAAAGAAGCTCTTACAGGTACTGCAGACCACAGGGAAGTTTATAAAAAACAAACCGGAGGTCGAGGTAAATTTGCGGATATTGTATTTAGTATCGGACCTGCTGACGAAGGAAAATCCGGATTGGAATTCATCAATGAGATCAAAGGAGGTAATATTCCAAGAGAATTTATTCCTTCCGTAGAAAAAGGTTTCAAAGAAGCAATGAAAAACGGACCTTTAGCGGGATATGAAATTGACGGATTGAAGATTGCGTTGAAAGACGGATCTTTCCACGCGGTTGACTCCGACCAGTTATCGTTTGAATTAGCAGCTAAATTAGGATTTAAAGAAGCTGCAAGAAAAGCGAAACCGGTAGTTATGGAACCTATTATGAAACTGGAAGTACTGACTCCGGAAGAATACATGGGTGACATTGTTGGGGATTTGAACCGTAGAAGGGCTACTGTAACCGGAATGGATGACAGAAATAACGCAAAAGTTATTAAAGCTTTCGTTCCGTTATCAGAAATGTTTGGATATGTAACTTCATTAAGAACATTATCCTCTGGTCGTGCAACATCTACTATGGAGTTTGATCATTATGAAGCTGCTCCGCAGAATATAGCAGATGAAGTGATTGCTAAAGCTAAGGGTACAACCGTTTAATATTTAAAACAATGAGTCAAAAAATAAGAATAAAACTTAAATCTTACGATTACAACCTGGTGGATAAATCAGCTGAAAAAATCGTAAAAACCGTAAAAGCAACCGGTGCAGTAGTTAACGGGCCTATTCCGTTACCCACTCACAAAAGAATCTTTACAGTTTTACGTTCTCCTCACGTAAATAAAAAATCCCGTGAGCAGTTCCAGCTAAACTCCCACAAAAGGTTAATGGATATTTACAGTTCTTCATCTAAAACCGTAGATGCGTTGATGAAACTGGAACTTCCAAGTGGTGTGGAAGTAGAAATTAAAGTGTAGTTTATAAGTAAACATAACATAAGAAAACCTCCTGAATTTCAGGAGGTTTCTGTTTTTTAATACAAAACAATAAAATTAAGATTAACTTTTATTGTTTTGTATTTTATTTTTGTATGGCACATTTATTAATATCAATTTCAAAATGTCCGTCTGTAATATCAAATCTTTCAGAGTCGTATTTTTCAATTACAAAAGAGCCTATTATTTTATTATTTGTGTTCATTCGTATTATTGAAATTGCCATACCACCAATTCTACTTCCATCTTGCTGGTTTTCAATAGATATACTAGGATGTGCATGTGAAGTTCCTGCGTATTTACTGATTTTCATGATGATTTTTGTATTAGGATTATTGGTTTGAGTTCCGGTCACCTGCCAATTTTCCTCTGGAAAAACAGGATCGTCTTTCACTGTAAAATTTTCAAAAGTAGTATAGACTCCATTTACTTTTGCAGTTATCATATTTTTACTAATGGTGGGCTCAGGCACACTGTATCCATAGTTAATATCAAAGGAACCCTCGGTAAAATCGAAATATTCAGTTATATAATTTACAGGGCTGGGATCACCAGGGATGATAGGAAAAGATTGGCAAAACCATTTTGGGACCGTGAATGTTCCTGTTAATCTGTGGTCATTACTGACCGTCATATTTACAGTAGCATCCACAGAAAAAGATTCATACCATACGCCGTTTATAAAATATTCTCCCCCCAGAATAGTCGGATTTTCAGTAACTCCTTTTTTTAGATAGAAAGTAATTATCTTTTTGGTGGGGTCGTTGTCCTGGGAGGCGGTAACTTTTAAAAGAGGAGCACTACTCCATCCAAAAATATAATCATTACTATATTCACTCACATAAATTGTATTAAAGGTAGTCAATTCTCCGTTTATTTTAACGGTTAAGGTTCCTTTGTTCCCATTTACCTGCGGAGCAGGAGTGGTTTCCTCAGTATAAGACTCATCACTGGAACAAGAGTTTGTCAATAAAAAGAACGCGGTAAAGAATAAAAATAATTTTCTCATAATTAATTTGAATTTTAGTTTTGTATATAAACAAAAATATGAAAATTTTTTATTATAAC
>JAVBRH010000197.1:0-5477 GCA_031548225.1 Apibacter sp. | reverse complement strand
CAGACGAATCCTTTTAATTCAATAGAATCGAAGTCTTCAATAATCAACTCGTCATCCCGGTACAGAAAAAACAAATCAATTGTATTATATAAAATACCCTTATATAAATAAGTATTAGGGAAAGAAGTGAGATACCGGAGCTTAGACTCGTCAACAGACAGGGAAAGTTCTTCTTCCAGTTCTCTGACGCAGGTATGCTCAGCTGTTTCATCAGGATCTATAAATCCGCCTGCCAGGTCCAGATATCCCTTTTGAGGCTCTCTGTTCCTGACAGTCAGTAATATTTCATCTCCCTTTTGTATGATAACCGCTACAGCCCCTGCGGTATTATGATAATACTCGAATCCGCAATCCGGGCACATAACTTTGTTTCCTCCGGAAAAATCCAGACGGGAACCTTTGCAGGTAGGGCAATAGTTGAAAATAGACTGCATAATAAAAAGGTTTTATTTTAAGGCAGAAAGGGCTTTTTCATAGTCCGGCTCTTCCGTAGTTTCACTTACCTGTTGTTGATAAACCACTTTTCCGGATTCATTTAAAACCAGTACAACCCTGCTCAATAATCCCCTTAGAGGACCATCTGCAAATTCCAGTCCGTAATCTTTTCCAAATCCGGAACGGAAAGCAGAAAGAGTAATTACGTTTTCCAATCCCTCTGCTGCACAGAAGCGCCCCTGAGCGAAGGGAAGATCCCTGGAAATACATAGAACAACGGTGTTTTCCAACTTTGAAGCTTCCTGATTGAATTTTCTTACAGACATTGCGCAGGTATTGGTGTCAATGCTCGGAAAAATATTCAAGACTACTTTTTTTCCTTTGTAATCGGATAGTTGTTTCTCGGATAAATCGGAAGCTACCAGTGAAAATTCGGGAGCCTGTTCTCCTGTTTGGGGAAGGTTACCTGTGGTATGCACCTCATTTCCCTTAATTGTAATTGTTGCCATTTAATTATGTTTTATAACAAAAGTAAGAAATATTTGGAAAGGTAAGGTTTTAAGGCTATAACAAATATTTATTTCCTAATCGGTAAAAGATAAATAGTAATGTACTAACTTCAGTTATTCAGTTATTCAGTTATTCAGTTATTCAGTCATTCAGTTACTCAGTCATTCCGTTATTCATCATTCTTTTGGCTGAGTCATTAACTTCCTTCGGATCCGGCTTAAACTTTCCGCAGTGATTCCCAAATATGAGGCGATTAAATGCAGAGGTACTCTTTGCAAAAGTTTAGGATCGTCGGTTAAAATTTTCAGGTATCGTTCTACAGCGGAAACGCTTAGTTGGCAGTCTAACCTTTGCTGGGTGGAAGTGTAAGCATTCTGGTATAAGATCCGGTAATATCTTTCCAGCCCCGGAATTTTTTTGTATAACTTTTCTAAAGTATCGTAATGAAGCATATAAACATCCGATTCCTCCAGTGCAGTAATCGTTACTGAGGCAGTAGTCCGGTTGAGAAAACCATATAAGTCGGAAATCCAGTAATCTTCCGTAGCAAAATGAATCACATGTTCCATTCCGTTGATATCCGTAGAATACGAATACAATAATCCGCTATTTACAAAAAAAGTGTAATTACAGGGCTCTCCCATTTCCAGTAGTTGTTCCTTTTTCTTTACCTGCTTGTGTTCCAGGTTTTCCAGAAGCAGTTGAAATTCATCGTCGGAAATGGAAATCCTCGAACGAAAATGTTTTAAAAGAAGCTCATTCATGTAAGTATCCGATTTTTTTCTCCCGTTTAGAAATGCTAATTTAGCAAAATATTACAATTTATCCTATTATATCCAGGGAAGAATGAGTAAAACCAAAGAAACTCCGTTAATGAAGCAGTATAATAGCATTAAGGCACGCTATCCTGATGCTCTGTTGTTATTTCGGGTAGGAGATTTTTACGAGACTTTCGGGGAAGATGCTATCAAGGCATCCCGGATATTGGGAATTGTATTGACTAAAAGGGCTAACGGACAGGCTTCCCATATAGAACTGGCCGGATTTCCCCATCATTCTCTGGATGTTTATTTACCCAAGCTGGTACGTTCCGGATTGCGGGTGGCTATTTGCGATCAGCTCGAAGATCCGGCTTTAGCAAAAGGAATTGTGAAAAGAGGAGTTACCGAACTGGTTACGCCAGGAGTAACTTTTAACGATAAAGTTTTAGAAGCCAAAAGCAACAACTTTCTTTTATCCGTACATCAGGAAAAACATTTGTACGGAATGGCCCTTCTGGATGTTTCCACTGGCGAATTTTTAGTAGCAGAAGGAGATATTCACAAGCTTCGTCATCTGATAGATAATTTTAAACCTACAGAAATCATACATCAGCGGAGAAATCCGTTGCCGTTTGAACATCAGTCTTATTCTTTCCAGTTGGAAGACTGGGCCTTTCAATATGATTATGCCTATGAGAAACTGACCAGTCATTTTAAGACTCAGTCGTTAAAGGGATTCGGAGTGAAAGAAATGAAACTGGCGATTATAGCGGCAGGAGCTATTTTTGCTTATCTGGTGGAAGATACTCATCATAAATTATTGGATCATATTTCCAACATTCAGAGACTTCCTCAGGATACGATAGTCTGGATGGATGATTACACAATCCGGAATTTCTAACTGGTCAGCGGCCCCGAAACCCAAGCGGAATCTTTATTGAACATATTGGATAAAACCCATACGAATATGGGAGGGAGGATGCTTCGCCGTTGGATTTTAATGCCCCTGAAGGAGATACAGGTAATTAACCGGAGGTTAAGTGTAGTGGATTTTTTGTTGCAATTTCCGGAGGTTTCCTATAAAATAGAGGAAGAGCTTAAGGGAATATCCGATGTGGAACGATTGGTAGGAAAATTGGCAGGAGAGAGGATTTCCCCTAAAGAGTTGGGATATTTACGGGATTCTTTATGCCGGTATAAGGTTATAGAAATTATTCTTAGAGAAGAAGATAAGGCAGTAAAAGAACATTTCGGAGAATTTAAAGATCTGGATGAAATTATTACCCTGTTGCAAAATGAATTGCAGGAAGAGCTTCCTGTGGCATTAACTAAGGGAAATGTAATCAGGGAAGGCATTTCCGAAGAACTGGACAGACTCCGTTCACTGAAAGATCACGGAAAGGAATATCTGGAGAATCTTTGTCAGAGGGAGTCGGAACGGACAGGTATTCCCAGTCTGAAAGTGGATTTTAATAATGTATTCGGCTATTATCTGGAAGTGCGGAATACTCATAAGGATAAAGTTCCCCAGGCATGGGTGCGGAAACAGACTTTGGTTAATGCGGAACGTTATATTACCGAAGAACTTAAGGAATACGAAACTCAGATTTTAGGAGCGGAGGAGAAAATAACTTTACTGGAAGCGGAATTATATCATAATTTATGTTCAAAGTTCAAAAACCGGATAACGGATATTCAGCACAATACCCGGATTATAGCCACTTTGGATAGTTTATTTTCTTTTGCCCTAGCAGCACAGGAAAATTCTTATACACGTCCGCATCTTGATGATTCTAAAGCGATCGATATAACGGACGGACGACATCCGGTTATTGAAAAACAGTTGCCCTTAGGCGAATCCTATGTTGCCAATTCCGTTTATCTGGATGATGAAAAACAGCAGATTTTAATGATTACGGGGCCGAATATGGCCGGGAAGTCGGCTTTGCTTCGACAGACTGCTCTGATTGTTCTGATGGCGCAGATCGGAAGTTTTGTTCCGGCGAAAAATGCTGCATTGGGAATAGTGGATAAAATCTTTACCCGGGTGGGAGCTTCCGATAACCTTTCCAAAGGAGAATCTACTTTTATGGTGGAAATGAATGAAACCGCCAGTATTTTGAATAATATTTCCGATCGAAGCCTGATTTTACTGGATGAAATCGGACGGGGAACCAGCACCTACGATGGGGTTTCCATTGCCTGGGCGATTGCCGAATATTTGCACGAGCATCCCACCCGGCCGAAAACGCTTTTTGCCACTCATTATCATGAGTTGAATGAAATGACACATTCCTTTGCGCGAATCAAGAATTTTAATGTAACCATTAAGGAAGTGGACGGAACGGTTGTTTTTCTTCGAAAACTCGTTTCCGGGGGAAGTGAGCACAGTTTTGGTATTCATGTGGCGAAGCTGGCAGGAATGCCGGTAAAACTTACCCAACGGGCAGAACAGATTCTTAAAACCCTCGAGCAGAATAATCAACGGGAAGAATTAAAAGAACGAACCAAAACCTTGACGGAAGAAAATATGCAGTTAAGCTTTTTCCAGTTGGATGATCCTGTCCTGGAAAATATACGGGAAGAAATTCTGAAAACGGATATTAATACCCTTACCCCTATAGAAGCCTTAATGAAGCTCAATCAGATCAAAAAGATGATCGGAGGATAACAATTTTTAGATTGACAATAATAGTTGAATGGTTAAATTTACCCAACTAAAGGGAGCAATTCCAATAGTATTGTATTTTTAGTATTTGACCATTTCTGTTGGACCAAATTGTTTCCATTTATCTATCCAATTGTCAGCTACTAATTGAAGTAATGTATCATTAGATTTTACCTTTAAAGCTTCCAATGATTCCGCAACATCTTTTAATAACCATCCTTTACTATTCAATGTTAACCAGGCTTCTTTCAATTTATTTTCAGAAATATATTGTTGAAATAATTCTTTTTTATTTTGTTCATTCCTTAACCATTTGGGGATGTCTGGAATTTTGTTTAAAAGTTCTTTGTTACTTATTTCAAATTCACAAGAATTGTTGATTTGTTTGTGATTTAATATAGTTAACGAAGAAGGAAAATCTCCATCATAATCATTTATGTCTTTTACATAAATAAATGGAGTGTTCTCATTATAGTATACAAGATTCTTGAAATCTTTCGGATTATCTCCATATTTAATTGAAAACTCATCCACCTCATTCATTTTAGTATAATTAATTTTATTACAAAAATCAATTATTTCATCAGATAAACTCTCTTTGATAGTTATCATTTTCAATATAAGTAAGGTAAATAGTTGCTCTTTATTCCTGGCTATTTCTGAAATATAACCGTTTTCTAAATAATATTCTATAAAAGTGTTTTTTCTATCACAAAAAAAGTGGTGTATCATACCTTTATATGATGCTCCATAACCTAAAAATAAAGGAATTAGACAAGGTGGATGAGGATACCAATATTTATTTACTGGATTATAATCATCTAAAATAGGAATTTGGATTTCTTGTAAAATCAGTTTCCTAAGACTTCCTGTTATACCTAATTTGTCAATTATTTGCTCTATTTTTTTCATAAACCTAAAGTACTAAAATTATATTAATATAAAAACTAAATTTGGAGGTTTTGGTAAATCATAAGGAGGAGGTGTTATTGAATGGTTTGGATCTATAGGCCCTTCCCAAGGTTTTGATGGATTCGAAGTAGTTTCTTGATGTGCTCGTTCATGTAGGGGTCTATCTATAGGCTCAGTTAATTGATTAGGAT
>JAVBRH010000168.1:0-14060 GCA_031548225.1 Apibacter sp. | reverse complement strand
AGCGGCTACGGAATAACCATTATTAGTTTTAAAACAGTCTGAAAAAAGTCCCATAGGTTCTTCCTGTCCGGATTTGGCAAAGTTTGTGTAAATACTGACTGTTGGGAAATGAGGATTGGGATATTCTTTTGTTTTTTCAGGAAAGATTTTTGCCATTACAAGGTTTTCGGCATAAGAAGTAAAACCTTCATCCATCCAGGCCCGCATACTTTCATTGGTAGCAATAACCTGTTGGAACCAGGAATGGGAACCTTCATGAAACATCAGCCCGGCCAAATCATCCAAAGATTTTGCATTTCCAAGTATCATAGAGCACATTCCGTATTCCATACCTCCATCTCCCCCTTGTATAAAGGAATATACGGGGTAAGGATAAGCTCCGAAATTTTCTTTCATGATTTGATAATATTGGGGAATAATAGCTTTGGCTTCTTCCCAATGTTTTGTTTTGTCTGACTTTTGATAAACAAGGTAAACTAAAGGCCCTTTGGGGACTTTTATGCTGTCTGTTACATAATCAGGGTCTGCTGCCCAGGCAAAGTCATGGATATTTTCCGCCTTAAAATGCCATAAGGTTTTATTGTTTTTTGCAACGGGTTTTGCTGTTGTATCGTATCCTTTTACTTCTTTAGGGTTTTGTAAAACACCTCCTGCTGCAATAACATATTGTTTATCTATATTGATTTTTACGTCAAAATTTCCAAAAACTCCCTGAAATTCCCGTGATATATAATCGAATGTATGCCAGCCTTCATAGTCGTATTCTACTACTTTAGGATACCATTGGGTCATGGTCAGGTCGATCTGTTCCGAATTGTTTCTTCCTCCCCTCCGGATCATTACCGGAATTTGGGCATCCCATTCCATATCAAAAGTAACGGAAGAATGGGGGAGGATAGGTTTTGCAAGTTCAACTTTTAAGAGGGTTTCTTCTGTGGTATATTTAACCGGGATACCGTCTTGTTTTAGGGAGTTGATTTTTTGATAACCGATTTCTTTGGGGTTTAAGGAAGAGATACGGGAAGAGCCATCCGGATTGGTCATTCTTTTATCTGCATTTTTTCCTTGTTCCCGGAGCTTTTGATCCATCATGGAGTTGGGCTGAAATGCGTTCCAATATAAATGGAAATAAAATACGGTCAGGGTATCGGGTGAGTTATTGGTGTAAGTGATGTTTTGAGTTCCTTTATATTGATAGTTTTTGGCATCTACATCAATATTCATTCTATAATTTACCTGTTGTTGATAATAGGCATTAATTTGGGATTGGGAGAAAAATCCAATTCCTATAAAACAGGAAAGGAGTAGTTTTTTCATTGAAAAGGATTTGAGTGCAATTTACAGATAAATTCTATTAAGAAACCTCTATTAAAAGAATTCATTGATCCATTTTTCAGCAGCTGTGGAAGGATTGATGGTAAAGGATTCCACCTGAGTCTTAATTTTATCTGTTTGTTCCTGTAATTTATGTTTTTCTTTAAGTTTTTCCATAAAATAATAGAAAAGAAGATGTTCAAAGCGTTGTAGAAATTGTTTTTTTCTCTGACTGTAGAAATATCCGCTTTCTTTAGCTGATGTGAAAAAATTGGTAATACCCTCCCAGCATCTGTCTATATTTCTGTAATCCAGGGCAGATCCTAAAATTACAGGAATGTTCCAATTCGGGAATTTTTTTGGCATGAGTTTTAATGCCCGTATAATGTTTGTCTGGGAATCGATGGCAGCGCGAGAAGGTTTTTCATCAACTTTATTGATAAATACAACGTCAGCCATTTCCATAATTCCCCGTTTTATTCCTTGTAATTCATCTCCTGTGGAGGCAATGGTAAGGTATAAAAAACAGTCACAGATTTCGGATACGGTTATTTCGGATTGGCCAACTCCTACGGTTTCGATAAGGATAATATCATAGCCGGCAGCTTCACATAACATTACGGTTTCAAAAGTGGAAGAGGAAACTCCTCCTAAAGTACCGGCAGAAGGGGAAGGACGTATAAATGCAGAAGGGTTTTTGGAAAGTTCTTCCATCCGTGTTTTATCTCCTAATATACTCCCTTGTGAAATATGGCTGCTTGGGTCAATAGCCAGTACGGCAACTTTTTTTCCTAAAGAAATAAGATATAAGCCCAGTGCTTCAATAAAAGTACTTTTTCCAACTCCGGGTATTCCAGTTATTCCTATGCGAAGAGATTTTCCAGTATGAGGAATTAATTCCTGTAATAGCTGATTGGAATAATTTCGGTGTTCTGATCTTCTGCTTTCCGTTAAAGTAATTGCTTTACTCAGTGCAGCTAAATGTCCATTTAACAAATTTTCTTTTAATTGAGTGAGGTCTGGAAGCTTGGCCATTCTTAATTTAATTTAGATTAATTTTTTCTCTCTCAAATATAATAAATAACTCTTAAAAAAGCCATTTAAAAGAAAGTAAAAGCAAGGTTATTGTTTTAGTGGAAAGTCTGTAGGGTATTAATTTGTATATAGGTATTTAATAACCAAGGATAAATTAATAAGATAAAGAAATAAAAGGTTGTATTTCCTGGATATTATTCCTTATGGGGTTTATTGCTTTCTATAAATTCAAAAGGGTTTTCAGAACTTGTTTTTACAAAACTTTTCGCAAAAATTATAATTCCAAAGATGAGTAATGCTATCCCCACTATTTTTTTTATTCTGTACACAATCTGGTCTGTCAGTTTTCCCTGAAATTTATAAGCCAAGAATATTTTGAGCATGTCAACGGCGACCATTGTTAGTAAAAGAAAGCCTATGTAAATATAAAACTCTCCTTGTTTCGGATATTGGGTAGAGATTAATACGACAGTAGTAAGCCAAAAGACAATGACCCCTATGTTTACCAGATTTAATAAAAAACCGTTCATAAAGGTTTTGAAATAATTGGTAGTAGCAATATTAGCCCCGCTTCTTAAATGGAGGTTTCCCCGGGATAGAATGTTATACAACCCATAGACAAAGATGATAAATCCTGCCAGCATATAAATCGAGGGATGAGTGTCAATGAATTTTAGAAGTCCTTTACTTCCTCTATGTGAAATGATGATACATAGCAAATCTGCGGTAATAACTCCTGCTTCGAGAGCAATAGCCGGTCGTACTCCTTTAGTCAAGCTGGTTTCAATTAACAGGAAGAAAACGGGCCCTATTAAAATAATGCTAAGGAATAATCCCAGAAAGATTGCTGATGTAATAAGTGATATCATCAAATGATTTTAATAGAAATGCAAGGTACAAATTTTAAGTTAAATAATGACTATTATTGGGAAGAGTCTGCATTTTTGATATAATTTAGCCAATTGTTTTGTAACTCGGAAGGAGAAAGTTTATATATTTTTTCAAGATCGGGTTTTTTCCAGAATTGAAGAAATTTATCCCATCCGTAATTGGAAATTAAGTATTTAATTAAACTTGCGGATTGGGGATAGCTTATTTGAGAATCAAAATGAGGGAATTTATTGTTTTTAAGCAGGTCGTTGAGAGGGATTAACTGATTCTTCTGGTTGATTTCCCTGCATCGTTTTTCCAGGTTTTGCCCTCCCCATTTATTATCAGAATACACGGCTGTTCCTTCCATAATCCAGGAATGGCTGTTTCCCCAGTTTTGATGGGTAATCAGATGTACCACTTCATGAGATTCTCCAAGGAGGAAATAACTTTCTATAATGGTGTTGCTTTTGGAATAGGAGAGTCCGGTATGATCTAATTTAGTCAGCCGGGCAAATTCTTCTTTATCATCGACTACGAAGTAATAGATAGGAGTTTTGATGGAATCGATTTTTGTGAATTTTCGAGCGTTTTCAATTCCAGTTTTTATTTTAGTTTCAACTAAAGAAAGGTTTTTTTCTGCCAGAGAATTGGCTTGGTAATAAATGATAAATTCCCGGGATTGAAGGGATTTCCATGAAAAATCATTTTTTTTCAGATAGTATTTGTTCATGCTTCCGCTGTGGAACAAAGCGGAACAGCTGCTGAGAAAGTAAAGGAGAAATAAACAGAAGAAATATTTTTTCATGGTGGTTTTAGGTAGAAGGAAGTTACTAAAAAGTTAAAATCCCTAAAAACCAGAACAATTAATGCAAAGCTTTTAGGGATTTTTATTTTAGAATAATTTCTTATTTATCAAAATCAACAGAATCTTTTTTCCTTAATCCGGAATTGACGCTTTGAGTCTCATGAGGAACATTATCCACATCTTCCTGAATGTCATAATATCCGGCACCAGAGGAATATCCTCCGTCATAGGCACCGTAAGAAGCAAGATCTTCACAGCTGAAATTCTCTCCGACGGTTTCCGGTTTAGGGAACTTATCTTGTTGGGTAATTTCCAGTTTTTTGTCTGCATAGACCTTTTGCATAAAATAGGCCCAGATAGGTAATGCCATACTGGCTCCCTGTCCGACGGCAGTAGAAGCAAAGTGGGCATACCGGTCTTCCCATCCTACCCAGACTCCGGTGGCAAGTTTAGGGGCTATACCGATAAACCACCCATCGGCGTTTTTATTGGTTGTTCCGGTTTTACCCGCTATTTCAGCTGTAATTCCCATCGCTCTTACTCTTTTACCTGTACCGATATCTACCACCCCTTTCATCAGGTCAAGCATGGTATAGGCATATATTTCACTCATTACTTCCCGTATCACAGGCTGATACTCCTTAATCACTTTCCCGTTACTGTCTTCAATTCTCCAGATCATTTCCGGCTTGGTATAGTTTCCGAAATTGGCAAATGTACTGTAGGCACCCACCATTTCATAGACGGTCAGGTCAGCAGACCCTAAGGCAATGGTATTATTTCGCGGAATAGGACTTTCCACTCCTAAATCTCTTGCCATCTGGATTACTCCATCGGCTCCTGTTTCTCCGATTAATCTTGCAGTAACGGCATTTAAGGAATAAGCTAAAGCTGATTTCAAATTAGGAGTGCCTCCTTTTCCAAATACAGTCCAGCTCCCTTTGGTGTAGGTTGCATTGGAAACCTGAGTACAAGGTGTATAGTTCAGATTTTTTATGGCTGTGGCATAAACGAAAGGTTTAAATGTGGAACCTACCTGCCTTCGGGCTTGTTTAACGTGGTCATATTGGAAATGTCTCCAGTTTATCCCCCCCACCCAGGCTTTAATGTTACCGGTATTAGGATCCATGGCCATAAGTCCGGCCTGAACAATATGTTTATGGTATCTTATAGAGTCCCATGGAGACATTAATGTATCTCTGTCTCCTTTCCATGTAAATATTTGTAAATCAATGGGTTTTTTAAACTCGGCTAGAATTTCTTCTTCAGATTTTCCTTGCTCTTTCAGATTTTTATACCTTCCTGTTCTTTTCATAGCACTGGTCATCAGGCTATTGTACACCTCGGCTAAAGGCCGGTCTTTTTGATCTGCATAGGTATAAAAAGGAGCATATTTTCTTCCCCTTTGTTCCTGAAAGAACATATTTTGAAGATATTTTACGTGTTTTTCTATGGCTTCTTCAGCATATTTTTGCATTCGGGAATCCAGCGTTACATATATTTTTAAACCGTCCTTGTACAGGTTATATTTTTTTCCGGTTTGTTTTTCATGGTCACTTAGTATGGCTTGTACTTCTTTTTTCAGCGCATATTTGAAATATGCAGAATATCCTTCCCCAATTTCTCTTACGGGCCTGTAATTTAATTTTATGGGAGTTCCTATAAGGGATTTGTATTCTGCCTCTGTAATATATTTCTGGTCATTCATTAATTTGAGAACCATATCTCTTCTTGCTATAGCGTTTTCCGGTTTAAGTTTGGGGTTGTTGGCATTCGGGTTTTCCAGCATGGCAACTAAAGTGGCTGATTCAGACAAATCTAAATCTTTTACATCTTTATTAAAATAAACTTTCGCAGCGGTGGCAATTCCATTCGCATTAAATAAGAAGTCAAATTTGTTTAGATATAAAGTAAGGATTTCATCTTTTGTATAGAGCCGCTCTAATTGTACGGCTATAATTATTTCTTTAATTTTTTGAAAAGCTCGCTTAATTTTATTTTGGGATACCCCTCTATTTGAAAAACTTCCCTCTTCATCTTCTTTCTGTGTGAATAAAAGTTTTGCTAATTGCTGGGTAATGGTACTTCCTCCCCCTCTTTTTCCTCCAAAAACAACAGCCCGGAACAGGGCTTTTTTATCAACTCCTGAGTGATCGCGGAAGCGTTCATCCTCTTTAGCCATTAAAGCATAAATAACATTCTGGGGCAGATCCTGAAATTCTACAGGAATTCTTTTTTCTTTTTCGAACTTTTGAAGGATAACTCCGTCTGAGGAAATAATTTCTGAGGCTATGAAAATATCAGGATTTTCCAAATCCCTTACATCAGGCATTTCTCCCAAGACTCCAAAAGCGGTTAATGTAAATAACAGTACAATAGCCAGTATTCCTCCAAGGAATAACCCCCAAAACCATAAAAGAAATTTCTTAATGGATTTCTTTTTGGGATTATTTTGTTTTGTTTTGCTGTTAGAAGTAGTTTTATCTTTATTATTTGTTGAGTCCATAGTTTATATGGTAAGTTTTATTCGATAGTAATTCCAAAATCTTCAATACCCTTTAAAGTATCTTTTCTCATTCCCTGTACAATGGAGAGGGTGTAATTCCCATTTTTAGGGAACGGATAATTTTTTCTGTATTCTAAATATATTTCTTTAACGGATCCCATTCCTGTACCTAACCACCTTCCGGTATTATCTGCTAATTTATAATTTAAAGTGTCGGTAATAATAGTATTTTTCCCTTGTTTTAGTTTTATGAACAGGTAAAGATTACTAAACGGATAATCGTTATTATTTCGTATGATAAAGTTTATATTTTTCTTTTCTTTTGAATTTTTAATAGAAAAATTAAAATTTAAAGTATCTTTTTTATTCCAGGAATTTTTTATATTAATGATGTCTGAATGCTCATAATGGTTGGTGCATTGCGTACATAACAAAGCTAATATAAATATGACAAGGATTTTTTTCATTTAAAATGTCAGAGATGGTTTATTTTGGGTTTGAATTTCTTGGAGGTCTTCTCTTTTGATTTGAACTTTGTTTTTCGTTTGTATTATTTGTATTGTTGTTTGTGTTCTTATTGTTTTTTTGTTGCTGGGGCTTATTTTTAGCCTTCTTTTTATTATGAGGTTTTTGCCGTTTTTCGAACCGATTCAAATTGTTTTCTTCAATCAAATCAATCTTTAGGGGTTCTTTTTCCTGTAATTCGTCTAAAGGTTTAATAGTTACCCCCTTACTGTTCAGCTCCATTAATTTTTTCACATCGTAGATATCTATGGGATACCAGGAAATGGAATTATCCATATAGGTGTACCACATTTGTTTTCTGAAAACATCTACTTTTATACAGTAAGCTCTTCCTTTTTCTGTTTCCAGAACAGTCTGGCTGGAAGGAAAATCCGCCAGGGCATCAACATAAGTATCTAATTCGAAATTCAGACAGCATTTAAGCTTTCCACATTGTCCTGCAAGTTTTTGAGGATTTATGGATAGCTGCTGGTATCTTGCAGCGGCTGTATTCACCGACCGGAAATCCGTTAACCAGGTAGAACAGCATAACTCTCTTCCGCAGGAGCCAATACCTCCTACTTTTGCACTTTCCTGTCTGTATCCTATCTGGCGCATGTCAATCTTGGAACGAAAGGCGACTGCATAATCTTTGATTAGCTGTCTGAAATCCACTCTGCCTTCGGATGTATAATAAAGGGTTATCTTCGAGCCGTCTCCCTGATATTCCACATCACATATTTTCATCTGAAGTCCTAAGCCTTTTGCTATCCTTCTCGCTTCAAGCATTGCCTTGCTTTCCTTATTTCTGAAGTTCTGCCAGGTTTCAATATCTTTAGGGGAGGCCTTTCTGTACACCCGGTGTGTTTCTTCCGTCTTGATTTTTTTCTTTTTCATCTGAATTTTAACCAGTTCACCGGTTAAAGAAACAACACCTATATCATGTCCGGAATTTGCTTCCAGAGCAACAAGATCTCCTATGTTTATGGATAAAGAAGAATCATTGACAAGATAAAAATCCTTTCGGTCATTTTTAAATCGTACTTCTATATATTGAGGCTGATTTTTTGATACGGGAGAATGAATATTAGATAACCAATCAAATACGGAAAGTTTATTGTTACAGCTTCCTGTCGCACAAGCACCATTATTTTTGCATCCTTTAGGTAATCCATTGGAAGAATTACACGAATTGCAGGTTTCCATATCTTATCTTTTAAACTAATTTACAAAGATAGATATTTTGGGGCTTATATGATTTAAAAATTTAATTGTAATTTTGAAAATTAGTTTTACAGTTGTTATAAAAGACAATAAAAAAGTATGTTGTTTTTGGTTGATATGAGTGTTTATTTTTATAAAACAGGGAATATTAGAAAATGAATATGGAAAATAAGGCAGATTATTCCAAATTATCCTCTCATATTTCACAAGAAGCTGTTTACTTTATAGAAAAATGGTTAAAGCCCTATTGGTTTCATTTAACGATAAAAAATCCGAGAAATGGCAAACTGGGAGATTATCGTTTTCCAGCCAAAGGAAGTCCACATAAGATAACAGTGAATGCAGGAATGCCTCCATCCCTGTGTTTTTTAACACTAACCCATGAAATTGCTCATTTAATCGCGTTTGATTTGTATTCTTCCAGAGTATCCCCTCACGGAAAGGAATGGAAACAGGTATTTTCAGGAATGATATTGGAAAGTCTCGATGTGTATGAGGAAAAAGTGAAACCTCTTTTAGTAAAATATGCTGAGAATCCTAAAGCAAGTTTCTATGCAGACAGGAATTTGTCCGAGTATTTTATGAGGGAAAAACATCCGGATAAGTTATTGTTAAAAGACCTGGAGTATAAGAAAGAATTTAAAATAAAAGCCTAACCAAAAAGCAGGTTACAGCCAAACGAGGACAACCGATTGATAATGTGCGGGAAATTCCTTTGTTTGGCTTTTCTTTTGGGGCGTTCAAAGCCACCGAAAGACAAAGGTAAGACAAAGTTCAATTACCACATCATTACCTTGCCTGAAAATGCAATTTGCCTATAAGGCACTACTTGGCAGTGTTTTGCGTTGTGTCGCATAACCTTTTATAACTCAGAGTAAACTAATTTTGTATCAGTAAACTTTGAGCAGATGCGAAGCACTTTTAAGATTCTGTTCTATCTCAAAAAGAACAACCCCAAACCCGACGGAACAGTTCCCGTAATGGGAAGAATCACAATTGACGGAACAATCAGCCAGTTCAGCTGTAAGATGAACGTTCCACCCCAACTTTGGGACGTGAAGGCAGGTAGATTGACGGGCAAAAGCACATTAGCCGTCAAAACCAATCTTGCATTGGATAAAATCCGTGTGGATATTAACCGCCACTATCAGGAAGTAATGCAAACCGATGGTTTTGTTACAGCCGATAAAGTAAAGAACGCCTATTTGGGATTAGGAGTAAAACAAGATACTTTCTTAACCCTATTTGACAAACACAACCAAGAGTTTTCACGGAAGGTAGGATATAACAGGGCGCAGGGAACATACTCCAAATACTGTACCCTGTACATGCACATGGAAAATTATATCAAGCAGGAATACAAGCGGAATGATATTTTCCTGAAAGAACTGAACCTCGCTTTTATCAATGGTTTTGAACACTATCTTCGTACTGAAAGGAATTGTACCACCAATACGATATGGATGTATATGATAGGCGTTAAACATATTGTTTCCATAGCAAGAAATTCGGGACAGTTGGCTATTAACCCCTTTGCGGGATATTTGATAAGTCCCGAACCTAAAGACAGGGGATTCCTGAACAAAGAAGAACTTAATTTGTTTGTCAATGCCAAGATGAAAAATGCCCAATATGAATTAGTAAGGGATTTGTTTGTATTTTCCTCATTCACAGGGTTAAGTTATTCGGATGTAAAGAACCTGACAAGAGCGAACCTGCAAACCTCGTTTGACGGGCATTTATGGATAATCACCCGCCGTCAAAAAACAAATACCGATTCGAGTATTCGACTGTTGGAAGTACCCAAGCGGATAATAGAGAAATACAAAGGCTATTGCAGGGATAATAGGCTTTTTCCCATGCCGAGTAATAGTTGTTGTAACAATATCCTGAAAAAGATAGGGAAAGAGTGCGGAATCAAAACACGGCTGACCTACCATGTAAGTAGGCATACTTTCGGAACCCTATTGACTATCTCACAAGGAGTTCCAATTGAAACTGTCAGCCGAATGATGGGGCATACCAATATCAAGACGACACAGATTTACGCCAAGATAACGAAAGAGAAAATCAGTCAGGATATGGAAATCCTTTCCCATAAGTTGGAAGGATTGGAAAGGCAGATTATAGGAACGTTATGATACGGGATAAAGCAGGCAACATAATTGCCTGCTTTATTTTTCTTCGTTACAACATCACACCCTTTTCACCAACCGTTTTTGGTTGTTCATCCACTGGATGGCTTCGGCGGTATTCTTGACGCCCAAGCGGGCGAATATCTGTTTCTTGTGCCACTTGACCGTGTAGAGCGACAGGCCGAGCAGTTCGGCGGTCTGGGCATCGGTTTTGCCGTTGCTCGCCAGTTTGAGGATGGACGTGGCTCTCGGGGTCAACTTTTGGGTCTTTACCTCCACGAACTTGCCCGACGAAGGCATGTACTGGTAAACCACCGAATTATCATTCATCTTCACGTAAGCGTTGCCGGGCTTCTCGGCGGTGGGGAAGCTGATGACGCACAGCCCGAGCCGCAATGCCCCGTCGTTGGTCAAATCGAGCATCGTTATTTTGTGGTTCACCGAAAAACAAGCAGTCTAAACAGAGAAAGAAAGAAAAAGAAGGTAATTGGTTGGTAATAAGCAATCATTGGCATTGACTGTCTTCCGTTGCCGATTGGCTGAAATGCAGTTTTGAGAGGATTACGGCAGACATTCCGTTTCTTAATCGTTACCCATTTGAGGCGGAGCAAAACACGGCAATTCAATGTCGTTAGTTGGCCTGCAATAACGCTGCCTGTCTGATGTTTACATTGTTCAAGTAACTCACAAAGAAAGTAATTTTACCAACTTAAAATGTGAGTGTTATGAGCATGGAATTGAAAGTATCGTTCTACATCAAAAGAGAACGAAAAGAAGAAGAAACAATCATTGGCGAAAACCTTGTTTTCCCGATTGTCGGGAAAATCATTATCGGTAAGACTATCGCCCAATTCAGTACAAAACTGAAAGTAGAAGAACGCCTGTGGCATGTCAAATCTGGACGGGCAATGGGTAAAAGCCATATAGCTGTCAGCCTGAACCGTGAGATTAATAAAATTAATCTCAGTATCCACACACATTACAAGGATATTTTAAAGCGTACCGGAAAAGTTGCCGCCGTTGAAGTAAAAAACGCTTTTCAGGGTATCGCATCCGTACAAAAGACCCTGCTTGTACTTTTCGAGGAAGCGATGCAGGATTTCCATGCAAGAATAGGCATTGACCGTGCAGAAGGCACATACGTACAACACAAAGTGCTTTACAGACAACTCAAACAATTTCTTCGTGAAAAATATAATGTAGAAGATATTCCTCTCGGCGAACTCAATTTGTCTTTCATCGAAACCTTAGATTTTTACTTCCGTGTTAATCGACTATTAAAACCGAGGACGGTCAAAGCGAGAATTATCATGCTGAATAAAATTATCCGGTTGGCTTTGTATCGCAAGTTAATCACTCACAATCCGTTCGAAGGATACACGTTCGAAAAAATAGAACTTCGGGATAGGTCTCTGAGTGCTGACGAACTTAACCTTTTAATGGTTACCCCCCTTGAATCCTCCACACAAAGTTTTATACGAGACATGTTCATCTTTTCAACGTTCACAGGATTGTCTTACGCAGACTTAAAGAAACTTTCGTTGAAGCATATTATTACGGAAGACGATGGAGGATGTTGGATTTCAACAAGCCGTCAAAAAACAAAAACGGAGTTCGACGTAAAATTACTAAATCTCCCTTCTCAAATCATGGAAAGATATAAAGGACTCGCACCTGATGGGAAAGTCTTCCCACCGATGAGTCTTGATAGAATAAATCAAGGTCTGAAATTGGTAGCAAAGCATTGCGGAATCAACAGAGCTATAAGTTTCCACATGAGTAGATACACATTTGCCAGCCGTATTTGCTTATCGCAAGGTGTACCCATCGAAACAGTCAGCCGCATGATGGGACACCTGAATATTCGAACCACTCAACACTATGCACACCTTGACGATGAGAAAGTCGACAACGACATGAAACGGTTGTCCGCAAGGATTACTGACAAATTCGATTACAAGGGATAAGAAAAAATATAAACTTTCAAAAACGAAACCATCATGCAAAATAATAGAAGCACATTCAGCATTCTGTTCTATCTCAACACGAGTAAAGCAAAAAAGTCAGGTAAATGCCCGATAGTCGGGCGGATTACAGTAGATGGCAAAAGCAAAGCGTTTGCCACAGGACTGGACATTTTACCAGAATATTGGGATGTTAAAGCGGGATTGGCAATCGGGAAGTCCGAAGAAATAAAATCCATTAACAGTCAAATTGAAAAATATCGAACCGATATTACCGGATATTATAAGATTTTAGTAAATGACAACGGCTATGTTACTGCCGAAACTTTAAAGAATGCCTTATTGGGTAGTCTTGAACAAAACACCCTGATGCAGGAATTTGCTGTGTTGGTCGAAGAAAAACGACAGGCAGTGGGTATATTGATTGCCCTGCACACCTACAAAAACCATTGCAACGCTTACCGACATCTAAAAGAATTTATGCAAGAAAAATATGGGGTTACGGATGTTCCATTTGCCCGGATAGATTTTTCGTTCGTGGAAGCATACATCTACTACTTGAAAATCAATTTACGGTTGCTTCCGAGAACTGTTAAGCAAACCGTAGCTCCATTTCGCAAAGTAGTAAAACGAGCATTCAATAAAGGAATGATACAACAAGACCCATTCTTCGATTACCGACCAGAAAGACCAGCCGTCAAGCGACGGTGGCTTTTAATGGATGAATTGGAGCGGTTGATGAATGTACAAATGGAACGAGATACAGCAAATTTCATCAAGGATATGTTTCTTTTTTCGACCTTTACCGGACTTGCTTACACGGATTTGAAGAATTTACGACATGAAGACATAAGGACAGTAAAAGATGGAAATTTATGTATTATTTTGGATAGACAGAAAACCGGAACGGCTTCTTATATTCCGTTATTAGACATTCCCAAACAAATTATGGAAAAATACCGGAATACAGAGTTTGCAGGAACAGATGGAAAGGTATTCAAGATACGAACAATAGAAAATGCAAATATTCAATTGAAAAAAATCGCTAAAGCTGCCGGAATTGACAAGCGGCTGACCCATCACATGAGCCGTCACTGCTTTGCCACTCAAATTTGCCTGTCACAGGGTGTTCCGATAGAAACGCTCAGCCGAATGATGGGACATCGGGATATAACAACCACTCAAATTTATGCTAAAATAACACGGGCGAAAATCAAGGAGGATATGACGAACCTTGCAGAACGGATTGAAGGAAAATATACATTGGTATAGGATAGGTTATTCTAATTATATATTTCACACACATTATCAATATAGATGTAATTTATTTTGAAATAGAAACTGAGCAGCCTTAATTATTTTTCGGCTACAAAACGTCTCAGCGGTTTAGATATATATTGCAGTCAGATTTTTACCATCTCTCCCTGTATTTTTTTGGTTGACCAAATAAATCATTTGAATAATTGCTTAATCTTATTTTTTGCCTATCTTTGTCCAACTATGCGGCAGTAATAATATATAAATACAAATTAGAATTCCTCACAGTGTTCCAAATACACTCTGAGGCTGTATTTCCATAATGCTATTCTCATAAGCATCTTATATATTATTACGAAATCAAATGAATATTATTAATATTGGGATTCTTGCACATATTGATGCAGGGAAAACTTCCATAACTGAAAACTTGCTTTTCTTCA
>JAVBRH010000096.1:0-4396 GCA_031548225.1 Apibacter sp. | reverse complement strand
ACCTGAGAGTCAGATAGAACGGGAGTTAAAATGAAAACAGTTTCATAATGATTCATAAAAATCTTTTTTTAATTTTTTCGAAGTGCAAATGTAGGGATTTTTATTGATATAGCAAAATAAATTTAGCTATTAGCCTTTAGCTGTTAGCTACTAGAAAAATCTAATACTAAAATATTCTGACTTCTAACTTTCTATATATTCTCTTATCGCTTCTTCTATTAATTCTCTTTCCACCGAAATATCATATACCGCCTTCCCTATTTTTTCCAGCAGAACAAATCGTATCTGGTCATTTACATTCTTTTTATCATTCTGCATAAATCTCAGTATATCCTCAAAATATTCCATTTTTAAGTCCAGCTTCGGATAGAGTGAATTTATATACTCTTTAATTTCAATATATTCCTGTTGGGAAAGTAATTCTTTTTTTACTGAAATATAACTTTCGGTAATCATCCCTAAAGCTACTCCTTCTCCATGTAAAATCGGAGTTTTACTTTCAAGGAAAAAACTTTCCACCGCATGGCCGATGGTATGCCCAAAATTCAATATTTTCCGTAGTCCGCCTTCGGTAAAATCCTGGGAAACCACTTCTTTTTTTATTTCTACGCTGGGTTTTATCAAACTCTCCAGGTTCGCTGTTTGTATTTCTTTTACGGACTTTATTTCATTCCAGTATCCTTTATCTGCAATCAAACCGTGTTTAATGATTTCTGCAAAACCGCTCAATACCTCTTTTGAAGGTAAGGTGGAAATAAAATCGGAATCTATCATAACCATTTGAGGCAGGGAAAAACTGCCTATCTGGTTTTTATGATTTCCTAAATCCACTCCTGTTTTTCCACCTATGGAAGCATCTACCATTGCCAGAAGAGTGGTAGGTATATTGATAAAACGAATGCCTCTCTTATAACAACTGGCTACAAATCCGCCCATATCGGTCAGCACTCCTCCTCCGATATTAATCAGCAGTCCTTTCCTATCTATTCTGTATTCGGTGAGTGCTTCCCATAAACTGATGCAGATATGTAAGTTCTTGTTTTCTTCTCCGGATTCTATCTCCAGGATTTGTATTTCCGCATCGGTTTCAATTTCAGAAATTACCTGAGGAAGACAAAACTCATGAGTATTCTCATCCACTAAAAAAACTATTTTAGAAGGCTGATATTCCCTGATAAAATTATTTATTTCCTTGAGTCCTTCCTCCTTATAATAAACGGGGTTAATAAAATTCATCGTATATAATTAGTCGTTACTTCTCCGGTTCCCAAAGAAAATCATAACAAAATAAAGCAATTGTGCTAAAGATCCTAACGCTGCTACCAAATAGGTTCTTGCCGCCCATTTTAAAGCATCTTTACACTCCGCATGTTCATTAGGCTGAACTACATTATTACTTTCCAGCCAGGCCAATGCCCGGTTACTGGCATCATATTCCACTGGTAAAGTAACAAAAGCAAAAAGAGTGGTCAGGGCAAATAAACCTATTCCTATTCCCAATACAATAGTATTTCCTGAAAAGGCCATGATTGCGATTCCGGCCAGTAATACCCATTGTAAAAGATTGGAACTGATACTTACAACGGGAACCAGTTTAGAGCGTAGCTGAAGCATGGAATATCCCACCGCATGCTGAACGGCATGTCCGCATTCGTGGGAAGCAACCGCCGCTGCCGCTGTTGACCTCTGGTTATAAACTCCTTCGGAAAGGTTCACTGTCTTATTTACCGGATTGTAATGGTCGGTTAACATTCCCGGAGTGGAAATCACCTGAACATCCGTTATTCCGTTTTCCCTAAGCATTTTCTCTGCAATCTCTTTTCCGCTCAATCCATTGGAAAGACGGGTTTGGGAATATTTGGCAAATTTTGACTTTAATTGTCCCTGGACAATCATACTTATTACGAAAATAACTCCCGTAATCAGCATATAAACAGGATCCATCATTTTTTTTATTTTTAATCTTATTAAACTTAATTTTTATTTGACCTATTAATTTTATTCTGTTTTGAAATTCATATTTACTAACTATCTTTGCCAAAATTATGCCTTTTTTAATTAAAACACTAAAAAGGCAGATAATAAATCCTATGTTATGACTCAAATTGAGGTTAGAGAGGTTGTTACCGCTTCTGATTTAAAAAAATTTGTAGCCTATCCCAATAGTCTATATAAAGACAATCCTTACTATGTACCTGCCTTAATTTCTGAAGAAACAGCCATTTTTGACGAAAATAAAAATCCCGTTTTCGAATTTTCGATCTGTAAAAAATATCTGGCTTATAAAAACGGGAAAATTGCCGGAAGAATTGCAATCATTATTAATAAAAAGGAAGAACAGGAACTGGGAATTAAAAAGATTCGTTTCGGCTGGTTTGATGTGATTGATGACTTGGAAGTAACCCGGGCTTTATTGGATAAAGCCTATGAAATGGCCCGGAAAAATAACTTTCACCGTATTGAAGGCCCTGTGGGGTTTACCAATCTGGACAAGGCCGGAATGCTGAGCATGGGATATGACAAATTGGCTACCATGATTGGTTTATATAATTTCCCCTACTACCATGAACATTTTGAAAAATTAGGATTTTCCAAGGCTAACGAGTGGGTGGAATTTTATATTGAAGTGGTTACCCTACTGCCTGAAAAGGTGATCCGGTTCTCTGAACTGCTGAAAGAAAAATATAAGCTTAAAGCCCTTCGTTTCAAAACCAAAGAAGAAATGGTGGATTATGCGGATGAAATGTTTAAACTTCTGGATGATACCTACAAAGTGTTGAACACTTATGTCCCCTTTTCCGAAAAACAGATAAAATATTACAAAGAAAAATACATCCCTTTTATCAATAAAGATTATGTGATTTGCATTGCAGATGAAAATAATAAATTAGTGGGATTTGCCATTACCATGCCTTCTTATTCCAAAGCATTGCAAAATGCAAAAGGAAAATTATTCCCCTTCGGATGGTATCATTTGATGAAGGCTTCCAAACATAATGAATGGGCAAATTTTTATCTTATCGGCATTCACCCTGATTATCAGAGAAAAGGAATTACAGCCATTGTATTAAAAGAATTTTTTGATTTGTTCACTTCCAAAGGAATTAAATATCTGGAGACCAATCCGGAACTAGCAGATAATAAAAGTATTCAGTTACTTTGGAAAGACTATAATCCTGTGAATCATAAAAGACGAAAAACTTATTTTATCGAATTTTAATTCCTAAATATCTTTATTCATGATATAATCCCTCATAAAAAAACCGTCGCCTATATCTATATCTTCGCTTCCTTCTATATAAAAGCCTAAATATTCATAAAATTGAATGGCTTTATTAAAACGGTTTACATTCAGACTTATTACCGTGTTCCCGGCATTTTTTGCCACAGATGCTATTTTTTCTATTAAAATTTTTCCAATTCCCTTTCCCTGGGTTTCAGGAAGTACATAAATTTTGTGAATTTTTGTTGTATCCGGTTTATAATCGGTTTCATAAGAAACATAGCCTAAGAATTTTCCTCCTTTCTCTTTTACTAATAAATAGATATGCCCTAAATCAGTAACCTGGTTTCTCATTGCTTCCGTGCTATACATCATTTCCAGCATATAGTTCATTTGTTTTTCAGACAGTATGTCTTTAAAAGCGCCCGGCCAGGTTTTATAGGCAATCTCCCGGATTATTTCATAATCTTCTTCTGTAGCTTCTATAAACTCCATTCTCATAATGATTAAATAAAAACAACCCGGAACTGCATTTGCATTCCCGAGCTGTTTTTACACTTAAAATATTTGACAATTTTACTATTCTTCTCTGATGTCGTTTACCACGCTTGCTCTCAGGAATTCCCGGTTCATCCTTGCTATATTTTCCAAGGATATACCTTTAGGACATTCTATTTCACAAGCTCCTGTGTTGGTACAGTTTCCGAATCCTTCTTCGTCCATTTTCTTAACCATATTCAGAACACGTCGGGTAGCTTCTGTTCTTCCCTGAGGTAATAAAGCATATTGAGACACCTTTGCCGAAACAAACAGCATGGCTGATCCATTTTTACAGGTTGCCACACAAGCTCCACATCCTATACAGGTAGCAGCAGCAAATGCTTTATCCGCTTTTTCTTTTTCTACCGGAATTGCATTAGCATCCATCGTGTTTCCTGAGGTATTTACGGAAACAAAACCTCCTGCATGCTGAATTCTGTCAAAAGCGGTTCTGTCAACAACTAAATCCTTGATTATAGGGAAAGCAGCAGATCTCCACGGCTCAATTACGATAGTATCTCCATCGTTGAACATTCTCATGTGAAGCTGACAAGTAGTGATTCCCCTGTCCGGTCCATGAGCTCTTCCGTTAATATACAGAGAACACATTCCACAGATACCTTCACGGCAGTC
>JAVBRH010000020.1:0-6115 GCA_031548225.1 Apibacter sp. | reverse complement strand
TCTTAAATAAACATTATCTCCTTTAGTCATAGCTGTCTTTACTTCATCCATAAATACTTCAATGACCTTTTGAGTTTCCGCTTTCTCAAGACCTAGTTTGCCTGAAATAGAGTTTACGATATCTGCTTTTGTCATACTTAGTTAAATGTTATTGTATTATACTTTTATTGAATTTTGAGATTGCAAATATAATATTATTTTTGAAAAGAAAAATTTATAAATATTTAAAAGTGTGAATTTTATTATCCTTTTGACAGAATGGTATAAAAAAAACCAACGACCTCTTCCCTGGAGAAAAACCTCTATTCCATATAAAATATGGATTTCAGAGATAATTTTCCAGCAAACCCGAATTAATCAGGGATTTAATTATTATATTAATTTCATTCAAAAATTTCCTGATCTGAAAAGCCTTGCCCTTGCCTCTGAAGATGAAGTCCTGCAAGCATGGAAGGGATTAGGGTATTATTCAAGGGCGCATAACCTGCATTTCACAGCACAACACATTTTTTTCAACTTAAACGGCATTTTCCCTTCCTCCTATTCGGAAATCTTAAAATTAAAAGGCATCGGAAAATATACTGCTGCTGCCATTGCTTCCATCTCTTTCGATGAAAAAGTTCCTGCTATTGATGGAAACGCTTTCCGGGTTTATTCCCGGATATTCAACTCTGATAGGGATATCAGTAAAGCTTCCACCTTCAATTACTTTTTTGAGCTGATGAAACCTTTCATGCCTTCCCGCCCCGGCGATTTCAACCAGGCTGTTATGGATCTGGGAAGCTCCGTCTGCACTCCCTCCAATCCCGATTGCAAAAATTGTCCTGTACATACCGAATGCAAAGCTTATAAAGAAAATACTCAAAAAGAGCTTCCTGTCAAAACCTCTGTGACCAAAATAAAAGAACAATACATTCACTATGCCTTCCTTAGTTGCTCCTCCTTTCTTTTACTAAAAAAAAGAGATAAATCCTCTATCTGGAAAGGATTATATGAATTTCCCCAATTTGAAGACCTTTTTAAAAATTTTGAGATAATCCGTACCCACGAAATTAAACACAAACTCAGCCACAGAATACTGACCATTTCCATATCCGAAATACATGTAGAAACCCCGGAACTGCAAGACATTGCCCGGAAAATAAACGCTATAATCGTTAATAAAAACCAGCTATCCGACTACGCCCTGCCCAAACCTTTAGAAAATTTTTTATTTTATACGTAATTTTTTATTATTTTTGCTAGATTAATGAGAACTATTTTAAGACAAAAATGAGTACATCTGTCAATAAAGTTATTTTAGTAGGAAACCTAGGAACTGACGTAAAATCTCACCGTTTTAATGACGGGAATGTGGTGGTAAATTTCCCTGTAGCTACTTCTGAAAGCTATATTAATAAAGAAACAGGCGAAAAAGTGGATGTTACCGACTGGCATAACATTACTGCAAGAAATAAACTGGCTGAACTTTGTGAAAAATTCCTGAAAAAAGGAAGCAAAGTGTATATTGAAGGAAAACTGAAAACACGCAAGTTTGAAGATAATGGCGTAACTAAACATATTACAGAAGTTATTGCTGATAATATTCTATTCCTTTCAAATTTATTAGGGAAGCCATCTGAAAATGAAGATGTTAATGACATGGAATTTTAAATTCCGGTTGATGCTGTAAAAATTTAAATTTTGTTTTATGGATGACCCTGAGCCCACGAGTTTACCGTTAATCATCTTTTTACAAATCTCCCCCGAATTTTATTTAACCTTAGGGATCCTTGTCTTGCTGCTTTTTTTGATCTCTGTCACTTCCGGTTCTGAAGTGGCTTTTCTATCCCTGACACAAAAAGATTTGGATAAAAACCGTGAAAAATTTTCTTCACAGGTTGAGGCTATTTCAGAAATAAAAAGAAAGCCGAAACAATTCATATCCACCGTGTTGGTATTCAGTAACCTGATTAATATCGGTATTATTTTAATTTCCGCAAATATCAGTGAAACACTGATTACCTACTTTCATTACCCGGAATCCATCCGGATTATTTCCGATCTGATAATCATTACCTTTATTATCTTACTCATAGGAGAAGTAATTCCTAAGATCTATGCCCGGAAAAATGCTTTTTCCTATAGCTGCAAAACCATCAGTTTTGTCAATATTATAAGCCGGATTTGTTATCCGGTTACCCAGCTGCTTCTCTTACTTTCCCGGGTAGTAGATAAATATGCGAAAAAAGATATGCACATTGGGGTAGACAACCTTACTCAGGCATTGGAAATAGCAGCGGTAGATGAAAACACCTCTGACACGGAACAAAAGATTTTAGAAGGAATAGTCAACTTCGGAACTATTGAAACCCGTCAGGTCATGACTCCCAGGGTAGATGTCTTTTCTTTACAAAAAGACCTTCCTTTTAATACCGTACTCGATCTGGTATCTCAAAACGGATATTCCCGGATACCGGTTTACAACAAAGATATTGATGATATTATAGGCGTTTTATACGCAAAAGACCTCATCCAATACCTGAACTATGAAGAATTGGACTGGAATACCCTGTTGAAAAAACCTTATTTTATTCCTGAAAATAAAAAAATTGATGACCTCCTTTCCGATTTCAAAGACCGGAAAATGCATCTGGCTGTTGTAGTGGATGAATATGGCGGAACGTCCGGAATAGTGAGTCTGGAAGATGTCATTGAAGAAATAGTTGGAGAAATCAATGACGAATTTGATGAAAATGAGATCAGCTATTCCAAAATAGATGAAAATATTTATGTTTTTGAAGGAAAAACCTCTCTTATCGACTTCTGCAAGGTAATGAACATCGATGAAAAAGAGTTTGAGGAAAAGAAAGGAGATGCCGACACTCTTGCCGGACTGGTATTGGAACTGGCGGAAGAATTCCCAAAAAGACTACAGAAGATTTATTATAAGAATTTCATTTTTCAGGTAGAATCTTTAGACAGGAAAAGACTGAAACAAATTAAAATAACCCGGAAAACCGATGAAGAAAACAACAGTGAAAAATAATTTTTATATTTTAATTCTTATATCTTTATTCCTTTCCAGTTGTAATAAAGAAGATTATATACCCAAACCTGAAGGACAGGTGAGACTGGAATATCCCGCCCCGCAATATAAACTTTTTCAACCCGGCTGTCCTTTTGAGTTTGAATACTCACAGGTAGCGAAAATAGTGAATAAAGAAAAAAGCTGCTGGTACGATTTCGAATATCCGAGGATGAAAGGTACTATTTATATAACCTATTCACCTGTAAGCAATAATATATACAGCCTTATTAAAGAAGCCCAGAAATTAGTCAATGAACATAAGATAAAAGCCAACTCCGTTAAAGTTAAATCCTTTCTCTATCCCGAAAAAAAGGTATATGGAAATGTATATCGGCTTGGAGGAGAATCAGCTTCCAATATTCAGTTTTATGTTACCGACAGCACCCGGCATTTCCTTTCCGGAAATGTATATTTCAAAGTGCTTCCCAAACCGGACTCTTTACAGCCTGCTATTGAATATATTGAACGAGATGTAATTAAAATGATTGAAACTACAACCTGGAAATAAACCTATGGAAATATTAATACTTTTACTTTTAACTTTAGTCAACGGCTTTTTTGCCGTTTCGGAAATTGCTCTGGTCTCCCTGAAAAAACAAAAAATAGAGAACAAAGCAAAAAAAGGAAATAAAAAGGCCCAAACCGTACTTAAACTGCTGGAAAAACCTGAGGACTTTTTATCCTCTATCCAGGTCGGAATTACGTTGATAGGAATTATTTCCGGAGCCTATGGAGGGGCTACCTTAGTCAAATACCTTGAACCGGTTTTTAACTCTATTCCTTCTATAGCACATTATTCTGAGGAATTATCCTATTTTATAGTTATCGCAGGAATAACCTATTTTTCTATTGTGATAGGTGAATTAATACCTAAAACTTTCGGATTAAGAAATCCTGAAAAAATAGCTCTTTTTGTTGCCCCCATTATCAAAGTATTCTCCATACTGGTTTATCCTTTTGTTAAAATCCTGTCATTTTCTACCTACTTGTTCAATAAAACATTGAAAATCTCAGATACCGAAGGGGAAAAAATCTCAGAGGATGAATTGATTTACATGCTTAAAACCGCAAGTTTACAAGGGGTATTGGAAAAAGAAGAAAGTGAACTGCACCAAAACGTGTTTTCATTCTCAGAACAAAAGGCTAAAAGTCTGATGACTCACCGGAAAAAAGTGGAATGGATCAATTTAAAAGATGATATTTCCGATATTGAAAAACAGATAAAAGAAAGCAATTTCACTAAATTTCCAGCCTGTGACGGAAATTTAGATGAGGTTGGTAATTTTATAGCGATCAAAGAATTTTATGAAGGACTCAATTCTCCTGACTTCAATATTTACAATACATTAAAAAAACCTATTTTTATTCCTGAAAATATGCATTCAGTGGATATTCTTCAGGAATTCCGGGAAAACAAACAGCATATAGGATTTGTGGTGGATGAATACGGTTCTTTTCAGGGAATTATTACTATGCAGGATTTGATTGAAGGAATTGTGGGCGATATGCCGGAAAGCGATGAGGAAGAAACGGAAATCGTACAAAGAACCGACGGCTCTTTCCTTGTTAACGGAAATATCAGCATACGGGATTTAAATTCCTATTTTGATGAAACCCTCATTGAACTGAACGATGATGAATATGTAACTCTGGCCGGATTTATCATTTATCAGATGGAGTATATTCCTGAAGTTGCCGAAAAATTAGATCATAACGGTTATACCTATGAAATTGTGGACAAGGATGCCAACCGGATCGATAAGATATTGATGTATCAAGCCAAAGAGGACGAAGACCCGGAAACAAAAACAAAAGAAGAAAACTAAATTTATGATTTACGCTATATACAGTATTTTCTTTCTTATTTTCATAGCCTGCTCTTTCTGGCTATACAGAATTTTACTTAAGTCCACTGATATAATGAAATATATGTTTTATATTTTATTATATATTGCAGGAATCCTGCTGATTTTTCAGGGATTGGAAAAGCTTATGAAATATATTTTTGAACCTTCCGCTAAAGAGGTCAGCTTTATGTTTCTTATCTACCTGTTGGCAACTATGACCGGATTTTTAAGTATTGCTATTATTACTATTAAAAAGATGAGGAGAAAATAACTTTTTTCTGCTTTAGAATTATAAACGGCTGATACTTTTTAAATTCTCTGCTAAACCTTTAGACTAATCAACTTTTACTAAACTTTTAATTTTATGTCGAACTCAGGTTAAATTATATTTTATAACTAGTTAAGTTTTTTAGTAAAAGTTATGGTTGAAAATATTTATATTTGATCTGGTATTATAATATTTGTTTCTTATGTTTGGAGAATCAATTTCTTGGGTTTCAACTGTCTTAAGTATATTCTTAGGCATAGGGTTAGCCGCTTCTTCGGGTTTCAGAGTATTTTTACCACTCTTTTTCGTAAGCATGTGTCAACATTTCGGATGGATAAACTTGGGCGACCAGTGGCAATGGGTTAGCGGCCTTCCTGCACTTATTACACTGGGTATAGCTACCATTGTTGAAATTATCAGTTATTATATTCCTTTTATTGATAATATATTGGATACTATTTCTATTCCTCTCGCTACCATAGCCGGAACGGTTTTATTAGCAGCCCAATTGGGTGATTTTCCACAATATGTGAGTTGGGGATTGGGTATTATTGCCGGAGGGGGTACTGCTGCGGCTGTTAGCTCTGCTACGGCTTCAACCCGGGCCGTTTCTTCTACAACTACTGCCGGAATAGGTAATTTTACAGTGGCCACGGGTGAAACTTTTTTCTCTTCCCTTCTTAGTTTCCTTTCTGTTTTTATTCCTATTGTCGCTTTCATACTAGTCCTGGTATTATTTTATGGTATCTACCGGTTATATAAATCTCTAAGAAAGGTTAAACAAAAAACTCTTAATCTCTGAGTTTTTCATACTTTATATATAAAGAAATTTATAGTGTGAAATTTATAGAAGTTTTATTTATTACCCGGTGCATGGATTGCTTTATTAACTTTAGATTTCCCTGAATTGTTTTAGGAATCGATACGTAT